>JAHEMV010000467.1:0-3023 GCA_024643455.1 Cytophagales bacterium | reverse complement strand
TGGAAATTAAGCCGGATGGAAAACTTGCTCCAATATTTGCCAATGCTTCAAACAGAGATAAAAATATCACCTTTCAATCTTCAAATGATCAGATCATTAAGTTGATAAAAGAAGAAGTAACTCAGGCCATTGACCGATCATTCAATATTCTTCGCACAAGAATTGACCGTTTTGGTACTTCACAGCCAAACATTCAACAGATTCCAGGTACCGGAAGAATTCAAATTGAATTACCTGGCGTGGAAAATAGAGAACGGGTGAGAAAACTCCTACAAGGCGTCGCCAAATTGGAATTCTGGGAAGTAGGCAATTTATATGACGAACAACTTGCTGGTCCTTTATCTGCGGTAAACAGTAGACTGGTTGAAGAAGAAAAAATGAAATCTACTTCCGGTAACGAAACAAATACTACTCCTGAAGTATCAAAATCAGATGATTTATCATCTCTTCTGGATTCCGGAGACTCAACAATAACAGCAAGTGCTGACACAACTTCAGCATCACAGGGTTTGGATTCACTGGCGAATTCACAAGTATCCGAATTCTTTACAATGATTCGTTACCCACAAGGGTTGGTGAACCTTAAAGACACCACCAAAATCAACAGGATTTTGCAACGAATGCAGAATGGAGACCTTAAAGGGCTCATTCCTCCAACAATACGTTTCCTTTGGGATGTGCATACCATGACATTAGACGACGGACAGGAAGTCCTTCCGTTGTATGCAATAAAAATGGGTAGAGGTGGAAAACCTTTATTGTCAGGAGAAGTGGTCACTGATGCACGTCAATCTTATGATGAACGTACTGCTCCAGCTGTTTCAATGTCGATGAACAGTACTGGATCCAGAGCATGGAAAAGGATCACAGGAGAAAATATAGGCAAACGCATTGCTATAGCACTTGATGACTACGTGCAATCAGCACCTACAGTAAATAGCGAGATCCCAAATGGTCAATCCATCATTACTGGTTCTTTCACGCTTGAAGAAGCCCAGGATTTGGCCAATGTGCTAAAAGCTGGAGCGTTACCCGTTCGTACAAGAATTGTTGAAGAAGCCGTAATCGGACCGACCTTAGGTAAGGAAGCACAAAGCCAGGGAGTAATTTCTATGGTAGCGGGTCTGCTTATTGTAGTTTTATTTATGATTACATATTACTCCAAAGGGGGTATGGTTGCAAATATTGCCTTATTGTTTAATATTTTCTTCATCCTTGGAATTTTAGCGCAATTAAATGCCGCACTTACTTTACCAGGTATTGCTGGTATTGTTTTAACAATAGGTATGTCCATTGATGCAAACGTGCTAATCTTTGAACGGATAAGGGAAGAACTTCGGAATGGATCATCTCTGCTCAACGCGATTTCTACTGGTTACGATAAAGCGTATAGTTCGATTATTGACTCAAACGTGACTACGTTTATCATTGGTATAATATTATTTGTACTTGGACAAGGACCTGTCAAAGGTTTTGCAACTACACTTATGATAGGTATTGCCTGTTCATTTTTTACTGCAGTTTTCATTACTAGGGTAATAGTTACATGGATAACTAAAAAGGGTGATAAAAGTAAAATTTCATTTGCTAATCCATTCTCAAGAGAGCTTTTGACCGGTCTAAATATAGATTTTCTATCTAAAAGAAGAATCGCCTATTTAGGATCTGGATCATTTATTATTGCTGGTCTCATTTTAGTTTTCATGGAAGGCGGATTAAACTATGGTGTGGACTTTACAGGTGGACGTACTTTTGTGGTCGCATTCAATAATCCTGTAGTTGCGTCTGATTTGAAAGTTGCCCTGACGGATGATTTCCAGGATGCAGGAACAGAAGTAAAAACCTATGGATCGAACAACATTGTAAAGGTAACGACCAGTTACATGGTGGCTGATGAATCCACTGAAGCAGATGAAACTGTTGAAAAAGCATTGATCACTGGTATAACTCAGGCCACAGGTCTTTCTTATATCGAAGATGATACTAAACTGGATGATACGCATTTTACCATCTCAGGATCGTCAAAAGTAGGAGCAACCATTGCTGATGATTTAAAATCTGCCTCGGTTGAATCCATCTTCTTCTCATTGATTGCTATTTTCCTCTATATCCTTTTGCGATTTAAAAAATGGCAGTTCAGCTTAGGAGCGATCGTGGCGTTATTCCATGACGTGCTTGCTGTAATTGCAGCTTTTGCTTTTGCCCGACTATTCGGAAAAGCATTTGAAGTGGATCAGGTATTTATTGCAGCCATGCTTACCGTAATCGGTTATTCGATAAATGATACGGTGGTAGTTTATGACAGGATAAGGGAAAATCTGGCAATACGTCCTCATGAAAAAGTAATTGATACATTCAATTTATCAATCAATACGACAATGAGTAGAACATTAATAACCTCTTTCACCACCTTGATCGTGGTATTTATTCTCCTTGTATTTGGTGGAGAAGTACTTAGAGGATTCTCATTTGCGCTATTTATAGGGATTATTGTCGGTACCTATTCATCTATATTTATTGCAACACCAGTGGTTCTCGATTTGGGAAAATCGAAATACGTATCAAAAGGTGATAGTTAATATATACATCTTTTAAAACAGCTTTAATTATTCAAAAGCCTTTTCAACTCCGATGTTGGAAAGGCTTTTTTTATATTCAATATACATTTCCATTTATGGATTTTAAGTGCAATTCATTTTGACTTTTATTTTAAAGCTGGAATCTCTAATTTAATATGATTGAATCACTATAATTAAACCATATGAAGAGAATGCATACCATCGAAACTACATTTAAATTGAGTTACACTGACGACCAATACGTTCAGGCCAAAAGCTATGTAGAGGATATGAAAAAGCACAAAAGCCGCATATATTGGATTGGAAAAGAAGATAAAAGTGATGATGAACTCATCCTGGGACATCTCGCTCACAGAATTCTTTCCGGCTTCTACAATGCCTATGATGGCTATGGTTCTTCAGCCATTTTGAATATGATAAATGCTAAAACCAATGGGGGAAATT
>JAHEMV010000466.1 GCA_024643455.1 Cytophagales bacterium | reverse complement strand
CAAATACTAAAATAGGACTGGAATGATCTCCTTCAACTATTGGATTGCCTGGATATTTTACCCAATGGACCAAATCTGTTGACATGGCCACATTGGATGACCATATTGCATTGGTTCCTGGTTTCATCCAATCCGGGTTGGATGATGCATGATAGTACATATAATATTTCTCCTTGTACCTGACAATCTGATTTGTTGCAACAGCACCATTGTCATACGTTCCCGGTCCCTTTTCTAAAACCGGATTATCCTGGACATTTTTCCAAGTTTTAAAATCATCCGAAGTAGCAAGCCAAATAGCTTCATCATTTCGCTCATAGAAAAGGTATTTTTTATCTTTTTCTATCCAAAGGGTTGGGGTACCATAAGGACCTTCACTTATTGGTTCACCATTAACTGTTAGAATGGTAAGATCCCCTTCCTCTTTCCAGTTGATGCCATCCCCGGAGGTTAACAGATGGGCTATATCACCCACTCCCTCTGCCACCATGTAGTATAATCCATTATATTTTACTACTTGCACATCTTCAATCCAATCATCGCTAAGAATTGGTTGTTCAGTAAGTCGGGTCCACGAAATTCCATCCGATGATGTGGCATATCCCAAATGCATTACATCAGATATGGTATAATTATACGCTGTGTACCACATTTTATACAATCCATCTTCGTACAAGATATATCCTCGCTCCCGAATCTGCTTATCCCATGTCTCTTTGCCGGTACCCTCAAATACAGGATTGAATGGGTAGGACGAAAATTGAACCATTTCCAAGGGAAAATCGCTATCCGCACTGACCGTTTCAGTCTTCAGTTTTTTAGCATTACACCCAAATCCAATCAAAAAAATTAACAGAAGGCTATAAAATGTATTTAAGTTCATGTTTTTACAATTCAACGTTTGTTTTTGTATTAATAAGATTTGAACAATTTTTAAAGGTAAATCCTCACTATAAAACTTAACAAAATAGTATTGGCTATTCCTTGGTTTACCCTAATAATTTAAAAAATTGCTATTACTCACAAAAGCAATCCGCTTCCCATCCGGAGACCAGTTTGGGACATTCATAGTGCCTTGCCCTCCATAAACATATGCTATGATTTTTGGTTCACCTCCCGAGATCGGCATCAGCCGAATATAAACATGCTTATAAAATGGATGGGTTCCTGAATCCACTGTTCTCGGGAAAGAAATAAATACGATCCATTTCCCATCGGGTGAAATGTGAGGAAACCAGTCATTCAACTCATCAAAAGTTATCTGCTCGGGATTGCTTCCGTCAGGCTTCATTCGCCAGATCTGGCCGGTACCGGTCCGGTTGGAGTTGAAGTAAATGTACTTGCCATCCGGGGTATATTCAGGGCCGTCGTCTAAACCTGGCATTTTGGTTAGGTTTACTTCCTGTCCACCTTTTGATGGAATTTTAAAGATATTCCACGTATCGTTTCGAACTGCAGTAAATACCAATTCTTTGCCGTTTGGCGACCATCCATGAAGATAGGAAGGCCCGGAAGGAGTCACTCGCGTTGGTTTGCCTCCATTTCTTGGCATAGTAAATATGATCGAATGTCCATCTTCTTTTGTGGCATTACTAATCCCCATTTGTTTTCCATCAAAAGATAATACGTGGTCGTTATTATTGTTGGTAGCAAAGTCAGTTTCTATTTTTACAGGCTTTTCGTTTCGAAGATCAAAATCATATAATAATCCATCACTATTGTAGGTAAAAATATTTTCGTCCACCATCCAGTTAGGTGCCTGCAATGAATTTGTGGCACTGTAAACAATTTTTCGATCACCCGTCGCGATATCCAATAACTCAATATGACTTCCGATGTAATCCGTATAGGGTATATAATCTGATTTAGGAGGAACCACAATTCGTACATTTTTGAAAGTAGCAGTTTCTTCAACATCGGGATTGTGAGCACACACAGCCAAACCAATATAAACCTCATCACCCAACTCAATGCCGGATACCTGTTCTTCAAAAAATCGCTCACCCATTTTTGCAGCGGACATAATAAAGGTATTCCCCCTCCGCTCCAATTGTATTACATCAGCATGGGTCATAATAAATGCTTTTTGATCCATGTTCGTATTTGGTTGTTCCCGGTATTGCAAAGAAACCAGTCCGTCTCCATGCAATGCAGCTAAAACACAAGGTGAATTTACCTCAAGACTATGCCTCACCATCCAGCCAATCTTTCGGTGTGGGTCAACGCCATTTCCTAAAAATGCCACATTTGCCCTCAGGATAAAATCTCCTTTCATTTTGCGGTAGGCATATTGAAACTCATCCTTAAGACTCCATATATTCTCTCCAGAGCCGGAAATCGTATACGATTGTTTTTCCAAATTATAACTCGAAGTCCCAATATTTTTGGTATTACCTACGTCAGAATTATTGGTAAAAACTCCCAAAGTGTTTTGTTGTGCTATGGATACATTAAATAGGAAAACAAAACAGAATGTGCTGATGAGTTTCAATACTAGAAATATGTTTTTCATGAATGCAAAAAGTTTTTGTTTGAATGAATCAAGCCATCTATTGATGGTCAGGTTTAATTGAGTTTGAACTATCAATATAATTCAAAAAGTTTAGTTTTCCTTGGTTTTATTGAAACGCATTTTCCGAATCGTAAATAGAATGTATGGGGAGAAAATGAGCTTAGAATTCATGAAATTCTAACTATATCGTGCTTTCGGTAGGCTATCGTATTTACCTCTATTATATTAACTGAGCGAAGTGACTTAATCGTTGGATTCGCTCCAAATTTGCTTAACGGGGAATGGCTATATGTAATATCTACTATTTTCGTTTCTGCCCATTTTAAATTTCATGTGAAAAATGAGGAGGGATCAACTTTGAGAACAAATTGAATAATTTGAAAAGCACCTACAGTTCACTAATTCAACAAGAACAAACTGAAACCATCAAGTAAATAAACATGACGGACGACCAAATATTATTTTATTAGCTGCATCAGTATTTCACTAATAAACTATGACAATCGCTGGTATTTTTCATTTACTTTTGCAACCGGTTCAAACCGTCCTTACAAAACTTCATGCAAATCAGGACAAGATTGAAAGATAATATGGCTAATAATAGTAGAGGGAAACATAACAAAGAAAAGAAATCCAAGCCCAATTTATTTGGTTTATTGAAGCCCTACCGCACTATGGTAATTTTACTGATTGCATTTACCCTGGTGGGAAATGGTGTTAATCTGATTATTCCCAAAATAATTTCGCACGGCATTGACTCCTATTCTGAAGGGAATTTTGTGATGAAAACGATAGTGATTGAGTTTTTAATAGCGACTACTGTGATTTTTGTTTTCACTTACTTGCAGCAAGTTGTACAGACTTATGCATCTGAAAGGGTCGCGTTCGATTTGCGAAAAAAACTTTCAGATAAGATTTCAAGACAGAGCTATTCGTTTATCCAAAAATTTAACCCATCAAAATTGCTGACCAATTTGACATCCGATATGGATTCGGTAAAGACGTTTGTTGCACAGGCAGTTTCTACCATCATCTCATCCGTGTTTGTTATTATTGGCACAAGCGTGTTATTGCTAACTATCAATTGGCGTTTGGCTTTATTGGTAATTGCCATTATTCCCATTATTGGTGTTGCTTTTTACCTTGTATTAAAGCAAGTGAAGGTCTTATTTACGAGATCACGTGAAGTGATTGACTGGCTAAACAAAGTAATCAATGAAAGCATCCTGGGTTCGGCGATAATCCGGGTAATCAACTCTCAGCAATTAGAATATCAAAAATTTTTGGCTGCCAGTGCTGAAGCCAAAGATATCGGTATTTCCATTGTGACCCTTTTTGCAACACTTATACCGATAGTTACCTTTGTGGCCAATCTTGCTACTTTGGGTATTCTGGCAATGGGTGGGCATTTTGTCATTAACAGTAGCATGTCATTAGGCGATTTTGCAGCATTCAATAGTTATGTCACTATCCTCATCTTTCCGATCATCATGATCGGATTTATGAGCAATGTCATTGCCCAGGCTTCAGCATCATATCAACGAATTGAGAATGTTTTGATAGCACCCGAAATACAGGATAAAGGAACTATCGAAACCACCGTGAAAGGTGCCGTTGACGTAAACAATGTGATTGTTACGTACGATGGAAAACCAGCCTTGAAGTCGGTATCATTTCAAATTAAAGCAGGATCTCGTACCGCCATAATTGGTCCTACTGCTGCAGGAAAAAGTCAGTTGCTGTATTTGCTCACCGGATTGATCAAACCCGATTCGGGTCAGATATTATTTGATGGAATCAATATTGAAGATTATCTCAAAGAATCGTTCCACCGACAAA
>JAHEMV010000465.1 GCA_024643455.1 Cytophagales bacterium | reverse complement strand
TCAAATTCTGCCGGTGTCTTGGATCCCTGGGAATACCCTGTAAACTGACCATTGATATAAACATACATAGCCGACTTTGCGCCTGCAAAATGCAGGATAATATCATCAGCTAACCAGGATTCAGCCAACTCAAAGGTATGCCTGTATGTGCCGACAGGATTGTAATCTTCGGGGACATCGGGCCATTTTGTATCAAATGGATAGCGCTCGTCCAGGTAAATCGGATAATCATATCCTTCAACTTCCCAATTGGCCGGAACTGGAATGGTCCGCCAATCCTGATCATTGAGTTTGAGATCGTAGAAATCTTTTATTCGATCTTTGGGTGAGCGAACCCATTGAAATTTCCATTCTCCATTTAAGGATTGAAATCGTTGTGAACGTTCAATTTTATTCTGCCTGGCAAGTCCTTCCGTTTCAAATGCAAAAAAATCAGCATGCGGCTTGAGCTTATTTACTCCAAATACAGTATGATCGGCATGGAAAGGACGCTTTTTGACGCATCCTAAAAATAAAAATGCTGATGACAAAATTATAGTCCAGCTTAATTTAGCCATCAGCATTCACATTATTATTCATTAAAAATCGGTATCGGCTTTTTCCAAATCCAATTCCTTGATCCAGATGTTTCTGTAAAGTACATCATGACCTTCTGCCTGTAGTTTCAATCCTCCAGGAGTATCTGTAATCCCTTTGCCTCCATCGTTGCCCCCGTCCAGTCCTGAGAAAGGGCCACCCCAAACCTGATTGATCCCAACATTAGTGTGGGCCTTTTGACCATTGAAATACATGGATACCATTGCCTTTTCTGATCGCTGGCCATTTTCAAACCGGGCTGCCCTGAATGTGATATCATATGAATTCCATTTTCCGACACCATTGTACAATTCATAAGGAGACCTTGTTTCATTGATCACTGCTCCCAAGCCATGCTTCGTGGTATCGCCATCCAACACTTGGATCTCATATCGGTTTTGGAGATATACGCCGCTGTTTCCGCCTTTGCTTGAAATAAAAAATTCGACGTGAAGTCTGAAATCTTTATACGCTTTTTTTGTGACGATATCTGCAGAGCCATATTTCCCGCCCACAGCATTGGGGTCATTGCTGTTTACTACCGTTCCTTTATCGACAGGATCGGCGACTATTTCCCATTTAATTGGCAATGAAGAGGAAAATCTCGGACCTTCCCAATAAGTCCATTTTTCATCGAGCATTTTGCGGGAACCATCAAAAAGTACTTCTGCATCTTTTGGTGCTTTTGTGCCGACACCTGTTTTTTCACTCAAAACAGAAATTGCTCCAAGTGAAATGCCAAAAACAATCAGGAGCAGCGGCACTAGCGTAGAATATTGTACTCGTTTTTTCATAATGTTTAGGTTTTGATTAAAAAGCGGATTGAAATATAAAAAAAACCAGATGATTTTGTGGTCAACCATCTGGTTTAATTTTAAAATTTATTTAATGATATGATTCAGTTTATGTTTAAAAGCATTTTTTATCCCTCTAAAATAAACGGCATACCGATCGCATTTTTAAAAGCGAATAGTTAATCCGATTCGCAGTGATCTTCCTGGTTCATAAAACATGCCTGTCTCACTTTGATTGTTATACGATCTGGATAAATGCTCATAATAATTTGAATTAAGTATATTTTTCAATGCCAGATTGATATCTATATTTTTGACTGGCGAATAGCTGGCCATCAAATCAAATACACTAAATCCTGGAGAAGTAGCTTCGTCAAAAGACGTTGCAACGCGATCCTGCTCAGCAACCAACCTTCCTCTGAATTCTGCCCAATATTTTTCTTTCGTATATTTCAATGAAATTATTCCTGTCAATGGGGGTATTTCTGAAAGTGGCTCATCAAAATCTACATTTTCAGCATACGTATAATACGATCCGATTTTTCCTGAAAAGGCGGCAGTAAATTTGTATCCAATTTCCATATCAAATCCTGCCTGCCATGCTTTGTCAATATTGATGAATCGCTTTGTATAAAGTGGTTCTGTGCCCGGCATATATTTTCTCGGTATCGTCTCATCGACAACAGCTGTTATGTAGTTGTGCATGTAAGAGTAAAACACATTTGCACTCCAAAAGAACTTCCCATTGATATTCTTTACTGTGAGGTCCATCTGGTTGTTGACTTCAGACTCCAGATATGGATTTCCGATATATTCATATGCATCCAAGCTGACCGTAAAGTGATTGATATAGCGTTCCAGTAGTTCAGCTGCGCGCTGTCCGCGACCCACTGAAAGCTGAACCAGTCCATTTTCTCCAAAATTATAATTCAGGCTTCCGGTCAGGCTGAAGTTCATCTCATCCTGAGGAGTAATTTCTCCATAAAGCGCCTCAAAATCCAGGGCAGGATTGTCAGCATCTGATTTTACATAATCCATTCTTGCGCCGATTTGCGCATTCCATTTTTCATCCAGAAGGAAATTTGATTCTGCAAACAAACCAACATCATACAGCCATGAATCCTGCCAGATCAGGTCCGTGAATTCTTTTGGAGGATTCATCGGCATGCCATTCATTATTTTTACAATCCGGTTTCTCACTCCATCTTTCGATACGGATCGCAGATCTGTTCCAACAAAAATCGTGGTTTTAGTTGATGGGTTTAAACCAAATTCCAACCTTCCGCCTGATGTGCTGGAAGTAACTGGAGATTGGGCCTCTACCATCATAAAATTTGGTCGGTTTTCATTGGTCATCAAGTGATCGACATAGGTATAATAGATTTTGGCATTGATGCTTCCAAGTAGATCGCTCAGATTTCTTGCTCCATAGTCCAGTGAAATAATACTGCTGTTGTCTTTGGGAGAATCCATGGGAAGTGAAGCATGCTTGATATCTTTACCAAAGGATTGCCTCCAGTTTAGCTGAATCCGTTGATTGACAGTCGGATTGAAACCGATTTTCGCAGCATAGTTTGAAGTGTTAAACGAGCTTGGGACGGCTTCTCCATCTCCATTTTTATAATCATCAAATGTGATGATGCCCCCCTGGAGGGAAAGGTCATACTTTTTTCCAACTGCATTGATAGAGCCTCGGCCAGTGATGCCATTTCCATTTACCTCATAACCGCCATCCAGTTCGCCATTGATTTTGAATACTTCTGATGAGGTTGGTCGGTTGGTGATGATGTTGATCAAAGCGCCCATTGTTTGTCCATAGCGAACGCTATATGGTCCTTTTACCAATTCAATGCGATCGATTTCTGATGGAGACATCTGGGTAGAAGCTGGATCCATCCTATTTGGACATGCATTGGAAACATACAAACCACCGTCATAGATCAAATTGAGTTGCTCATATTTGAAGGATCGGAATACAGGATCCATGGCATAACCGCCGCGTTTGATGATTCCAAAACCAGCTTTGTCTTTAAAAATATCTCCAATATTTTTTGGGTTATCCCGTTCGATGACTTCGTGATCAATTCTTCCCTGTGCATTGGAAGGTCTGCTGTCAGCCGAAATAAGGACTTCTTCCAATAACTTTACAGAACTTTTGAGTTGGATACTCAATTGATCCTGTTTTTCAGGATTAATTATGGATTCATAAGACTCATAACCAAGGTGGGTAATGACTATTTTGACCGGTTCTTTTCCATCAATTAGCAATTTAAAATCACCATTTTCGTCCGAGATGGTGTATTGAAGCTGATAGAAAATGGTGGCACCCGATATTCCTTTTCCTGTCTGAAAATCAATTAGTTTTCCAGGAAATCCTTGTGCATGGACTTTTACTATAAAAGAGGAAAGAAGGAAAATTAGTATATATATATATTTATTCATTTTAATCTTTATTTGATTAATTGATTGCCTGTTGTCTCATTTGATTTATGAAGAGACACGCGTAAGCAAGATCTCCCAGGATCCTGGCGCAATGAAGGCAATGATATTTTTAGAAATTATTGTTCAAAATCCAGCGGATCTGAATACTTGAAATAATGATTGTTTTTATGCCTTTGGTGGATGAAAGACAAATTGTTGTGCATCGAACTCATATAGATGCGTATAAAAAAATGAAGTGTTCTTTTTTGTTTCAAAAGTGTGATCCAAGGATGTTTTTTCTGGTGAAATTAGTTCATAAAATTTTTGCTGCTGGCTTATAATTATTTGAGCTTCTTCTTGGCCGCTTTGTTGTTCTGCCAGTAAATCGTCTAGATAGCATGAAGCACGACATTGGGTAATACCCTGATCCAGCAGGCGGCAGTATTTCTGAGTATAGTCATCCCTGTTCATGTAAAAATCAACCAAAATCCATGAAGGTTGAATAGCACCAACAAGGTAAATGATCAGGAGCGATATGGATAAAACATATTTCACAAACGAAAAT
>JAHEMV010000047.1 GCA_024643455.1 Cytophagales bacterium | reverse complement strand
TTAAATTTGATTCTAATTCATTTTTATGGAAATAAACCTTACTACACCTGCACTACTTTTTCCAGCGATATCGTTGCTTTTGCTAGCGTATACCAATCGGTTTTTAACCATTGCTACCTTGATCAGAAGCCTTCATGGGCAATTCAAGGAAAAACCAGATGAGCGCATTTGGGGTCAGATAAAAAATTTGCGGCTTCGTGTCAGACTAATCCGTAACATGCAGGTGCTAGGAGTACTCAGTTTATTGCTGTGCGTAGTCTGCATGTTTGTGATATTTGCTGGAAACCTGAAGGCTGCAGAATATATTTTTGGATTGAGCCTGATATTGTTGATCATCAGCCTGGCGGTCTCTGCTTGGGAAATCCAAATTTCTATTAAGGCATTAAATATCCAATTAAGCGATATTGAGGAATCAACGTTAAAAAGTTAAATTGTTTTCGTAAGACCTAAAAGAAATATTATGCATCTTAATTTAATTGATCAGCTTACTTTGCTCGCTCTGGATGATAAAAAGGGTAAATTTATTTCTGGAGATATTGCGTTTACCTATGCCACAGCCGGAGCTTTAATTCTTGAATTGGCCCTGGAGGAAAGAGTCGACCTATCTGATAATCATGTGAGGATTATTAACAAAGAGCTTACCGGGGATAGCATTATCGATACCCATTTTAAAACGATGATTCAATCTAATAAAGAAAGAAAAGTAAAAGATTGGGTAGAACGTATTGGAAAAAATGCGAATCAAATTAAGAAAGAGACTATTGCCCGGTTGGTTGAAAATAAGATTTTGCTAGAAAAGGAAGAACATTTTTTATGGGTATTTTCCTACAATCAATACCCCACACAAAATCCAAAACCTGAGAATCAATTAAGGCAAAGACTCTATAATATTATTGTCAACAACCATCACCCGGAGTTAAAGGAAATCATGTTGCTAAACCTTATCGAGTCGTGTAGTTTGGGTAAAGAAGTCTTTGGAAAGGAAAATGTGAAGGTTTTTAAACAGAAAATAAAAAATAGAAATATGTATGAAAGCCTTGCTGGTTCGGTAAATAAATCCATCAAGGAAATTAATGACGCAATCAATGCCATGTTGGTCATCATGATGGCCACAACAGTGACAACTCACTAACGCTTACACCTTGGTTTTTACATTTTCCCATGACTTGATCTGCCATTTAACTTTTCCGGTTGAGATGTGATTGCCTTCCTTATCATGGATTTTCACTTCACATTCGACTATTACTTTTTCACTTGAGGACAAAGGATTATACACCAAAGCATCGAGCCATTCCTCCGAAATATAAAAACTTCCATAAGCATCCATTTTGGCCTGGTAGTGATACTCCATAAAAATACTTTGCATAATGATGCGGTATTTTTCAGGATCGAGTCTGGACATAAGTAAAAATCCAGTAGTAAACTCTGAAAGGGTCGCTAAGGCGCAGGCATGAATTCCTTTAATGTGATTGAAGTTTGATTTTTTGTATGGGACACAGGTTTTTAAAAGGTGATCGCCGATTTCGACTATTCTGAACCCATGTGATCGGTTGAAAGGCACCATTCTATTGATGCCAATATTCAGAATTTTCAGGTAGAAACTTGATTTCTTAGCCTTTTCAACAATTTTTGAAATATTCATGTGCTGTGGTAATTGGTTGAGTTCCCAATTTGATTACCCAATTTATTTATTTTGAAACAAACATGAAATGATTCCTTTTACACAATTTTATTATCTTAGGCATTTATTTTTAATCTCTACATTCTTTTATGTCTGAAAACACGAGAAAACCCACGTTGGTAGAAGCTTTGATTCCGATTACTTTTCTCATTATCCTGCTCAGTATAAATGTTACAGTTTTTGGGGATGCAGCACTTGAAGGGTCAAATCAAATGGTTTTGCTACTTTCCGCTGCTGTAGCAGGATTGCTTGCTATGCGCATTGGGGTAAGCTGGAAAACGTTGCAACGGGGCATTTTGCATAGTATCAACTCAGCGATGTCTTCCATACTTATTTTATTACTTATTGGCTCACTGGCCGGCGCCTGGATGATTAGTGGCATTGTACCTGCGATGATTTATTATGGATTAAAAATATTAAATCCGACAATATTGCTATTTGCCTCTTGTATTATTTGTGCCCTGGTTTCCATGGCCACCGGTAGCTCATGGACGACCGTAGCTACAGTGGGTTTGGCTTTAATCGGTATTGGCAGGGCACTTGGTATGAGTGATGGTATCATCGCAGGCGCAATAATTTCCGGAGCTTATTTTGGAGATAAAATGTCCCCATTATCAGACACAACAAATCTGGCACCGGCAATGGCTGGCACAGACCTTTTTACTCATATTCGGTATATGATGCTCACTACAGCTCCTACCATGGTTATAACTTTAATCATATATTTGATAATGGGGTTTAATTACACCGCAAAAGGAGAAATTCAGGATATTGAGCCCATTCTTACTGCATTATCATCTTCTTTCAACATCAACTTATGGTTGTTTATCGTTCCGGTTGTAGTTATTGTACTCATCGTAAAACGAGTACCAGCCATTCCGGCGTTGCTGGCAGGAAGCCTGTTAGGTATCTTGTGTGCAGTGATATTCCAGCCCCATATATTTCATGAAATTTCAGGTATTTCTGATGATCCACTAAAATCTACTTATATCGCATCGATGATGGCTTTGTATACCAGGGTAAATGTTGTTACAGGAAATGCAATTGTTGATGAATTGTTGACTACAGGAGGAATGGGAGGAATGATGGGCACGATCTGGCTGATCCTTAGTGCTATGGTTTTTGGAGGTGTTATGGATGCTAGCGGAATGCTCAAACGCATGACTGAAGTGATCATCAGCATTGTCAACTCTACCGGATCATTGATAGCTTCCACTGCGGCTTCTTGTGTTTTTTTCAATATCACAGCCTCAGACCAATATTTGGCAATTGTTGTACCGGGGAAAATGTTTGAAAAGATATATAAGGATAGAGGTTTGGCACCCGAAAACCTCAGCAGAACGCTTGAGGATTCCGGAACAGTAACTTCCGTACTTATCCCATGGAATACCTGTGGAGCGGCACAGTCCAATGTTCTGGGTGTAGCGACATTTACTTATTTACCGTATTGCTTTTTCAATATTATCAGTCCTTTCATGACGATACTTTTTGCTTATGCCAATATTAAAATTGCAAAATTGAAAGAAAAGCCAGAATCAGAGTTTGACTAATGTTTGAAAAGCGAATAACAAAAGACGAGATCAACGAATTGCCTTTATTCAAATATGAAGGGAAAATTGTTATTGCTGCAGATGAAATTCAAATCGCTAAAGCGATAAAAGAAATAGAAAAAAATAATTTGGTTGGCTTTGATACCGAAACCAAACCAACCTTTAAAAAAGGAGAGTTTAACCATGTAGCGTTGATACAAATTGCCACACCCGAAAAAGTGTATTTATTGCGCATTCATCAGGTTGGCATTACCAATTCTCTGGTTAAGTTTTTGAGTAATGACAAAATATCAAAAGTTGGGATTGCCCTGGATGATGATCTGGTAGCACTGAACAAAAAAAGAAAATTTGTTCCAGCCGGTTTCATCGATCTCAATAAAATTGCGCCAACATTGGGGATTGAAAATATTGGGGCCAGAAATCTTTCTGCTCTTTTACTGACCAGTCGTATTTCCAAGAACCAACAAGTTTCTAATTGGGAAAACCCAGTACTCACCGCTCCACAGCTAAAATATGCTGCCACCGATGCCTGGATTTGCCTGGAGATGTATTCTAAATTGAGCTATTGGGGGTATCTGTAAAAATCAATCTAACTACTCTTCGATTTCCAAGACAACAATATTATCAACTTTATTGGGGTCTAATGTCTCTGTTTTTATCATTAGTTTGTTTTTAAATTTTTTGAAATCTACATCTCCTCCATTAAGTAGCTTACAACTTATGACATTATGATTCATTCCTTTGAGCTCCAATTCTTTATTAGGTATGGATAAAATATGGAGATAAATTTTATTTCCTTTTGAAGTTGTTGCTCCCCATGCTTCCGGCTCAAATGGACCACCTTTGGTTCCGTAAATGCTTTCTCCATTTTGCTCGAGCCATTGACCAATTTCATGCAATCGTTCAACTTGTCTTGGTTCGATCCTTCCATCTGGCATTGGTCCGACATTGAGCAATAAATTTCCATCTCCGCCTACCGTTTCCACCAATATTTTAATGCATTCTTCAAAGGATTTTAATTTATCGTCTGGTTTCCAGGCCCATTGCTGGCAGATCGTCATATTTGTTTCCCAAGGTCGATCTATCTGAAATTTGCCAATTTCCTGTTCTGGAGTATCGTAGTCTCCAGCATAATTTTTATCTGTCAGGGTAACACCTTTCATTCCTTTACGACCCTTATCTACCCGATTATTGACGATAATATCATTCTGAAGGTTCCTCACGTAGTTATAAAGATTCAAACCCATCTCGTGGGTCCATGGCTCTTCCCATTCACCATCATACCACATAATCCCTAGTGGTCCATAGTTTTCAACGAGCTCCTGCATATGCGTATGGATATATTCAATATACCGATTCATATCTGGTTGTTCTCCTTCTGGCAGTGCATAACCTGGACCACCACGGGAATCGATATTATAATCCGGCTGATACCAATCCAGAATGGAATAATAAGTGCAAAAAACAATCCCTTCTTTTTTGCACGCTTCTGCAAGCTCTTTCACCACATCGCGGCCAAATGGGGTATTCATAATATTGTAATCTGTCGTTTGGGTATCCCAAAGGCAAAAACCATCATGGTGTTTTGTTGTCAGCACCATATATTTCATGCCTGCATCTTTGGCAATTTGAACCCACTCTTTTGCAGAAAATTTTTCAGGATTAAACGTTTTGTACAATTGGTCATATTTTTCAACAGGCACCTTTTCTCCTCGTGACCAACCTATTTCTGTTCCTGCCTGGCTAACAGGCCCCCAATGGATAAACATACCAAATCGGGCGTCTTTCCACCATTTAAGCCTTGGATCTTTTGTAGATTGTGCAACAATGCATGAACAACACGTAAAAAATATTATTGAAGTAATCCATAAATTTTTCATAAAAAAATCGGCTTAGAACCTACCTCCAATTTAGTAGAATCTAAGCCGATTGACAATGAATAAAGCTTTTTGATTAATATTTTTTAATCAATAGGCAGGTTATTTAATATTTTATGCGATTAATCAGCAATGACTTTTCCTCTTGCCGGGGCTCCTTTGCCTTTTTTATCAATAACTATTTTTTCTGATTTTCCAGAAGTAGGTTTCCCTCCTTGAGTGGTGTTTGTTTCTTCTTTTTTCATAATTAATAATGGTTGGTTTCTAGTAAAGTAATCTTTTTTTAATAAAAATCAAACTTTTTGAATTCATTCGAATCGCTTCATGATACCATCACCTTAATGTAGGGAAGTTGCACTAATCTTTACTTGGCCCTTTTTTTTGTTTTTTGCTAAATTTTACCAGGGCTTTAGAGTTTCCATTTCCCATATCAATAACCTTATAACTGATAATCGTACCCTCATCCTCACATCCAAAAACAAACCATTTAGGAAATTTTCTTGGAACCATTTCAATAAATTCACCAGTAGGTGCATCTTGACTACCCAGGATACAAATTTGTCCAACAATTAGGTCTGTAGAGTCTTCAAGATTTGCAAAGCTTAAAAAGGATGCTTCGTCAAGTTTTTGGTTGAATATTTTTGATTTTGTATCAGGAACAACTTTGCCTCTTGTGGCGACGCTAATCTTTGTTTTGTAAAGCGTAAGACTTGTTAATGCAACAGAAAATATAAATATCAGTGCAAGGATTTGTGGTTTTTTCATGATTAGTATAATTAGGTTTCCGACCAAATTAGTCTTTTTTCAATATATTTCTAAATATTTTAGCCTTTGAATTGTATTGATAACATTGAATATTGCATTTACAATCAGTACTTTAAAAGCGCTTAACTATTCAACTTAATGTATCGGGGGATTTTCATCTTTATACTATTTGTATTTTTTGGAGATATTGTCTTTGGGCAAAATTTGTATGTCAATAATTATGCACAGAAGGAATATGGATCAGAAGAATATACGACAAGTCCTCAAAATTGGAATATAGAACAAGACTCCCTGGGACGATTATATATTGCCAATTCCTCCGGAGTTCTACTTTTTGATGGTCTAACCTGGAATATGATTCCGGATACCGAGAATTATAATTTATTTTCCTTAGTCAAAAACAGTAAAAATGTCATATATGCCGGGGGGAGAGAAGAATTAGGATATTTTAAATCGGACACACTTGGTAAGGTGGTTTTTGAATCACTTGTACCCTTCATGCATTCAAACGGTATTGAACCAGAGGTTATCCAAATTGTAAAAAGTCTTGGAGAGGCCGTTTACTTTAAAAATAAAAATGGGATCATCCAATTGAAAGATGATAAAGCAACGTTTTTCCCTTTACGTTCAGAAAAAGAGGGGATGATAATTTTAAATAATACTATCATCGTTCAGGATGACTTTGGGAATATATTAGGGTTAAAAAATGAAAAAATTGATACACTATATTCGTTTGGCGATGAATTAAAATCTGGTATTGTCGCATTATTTGAACTGCCAGGTGATCAACAAATATTATTTACAGGCAATTCAGGGATTTATTCGATAGTAAATAAAAGACTTGAAAAATGGAAAACGGATCTAAATACATCGACACCATTAGAGATTAAAGAAGTCATCAATTATCCCAACTTAAAATTGTTTGGTATTGCGACAAAAAATTCAGGGATTATATTTTTAAACTACCAAGGTACGTTGCATAGATCGCTAGGTACCCGGCAGGGATTGACAAGCAATACCTGTTACGATTTATTTCAGGACAAAAATCAAAAGGTCTGGGTATGCCAGGATAATGGCATTTCAAGAATAGAATACCCTTCGTCATTAGGTTTTTTCGATTTCACCAATGGTTTAAATGGAGTGGTAAACACTGTAGTAGAACATGAAAATGTACTTTATGCAGGGACTACAAATGGCCTTTATTTTTTGGATCAGGAAGATCATTTTCAGAAAATGACAGTTTCTGGTGAAGTTTGGGATTTAAAGATCATTGATGAAAAGATTCTTGCATCAGCAACATCTGGAATTTATGAGGTTGTTGGTCATAAGGCCAAATTAATAAATGACCTCAATGCGCGTGTAATTGAGCCTTCCGGCAATAAAGATATGCTATTTGTTGGCTTATCGGATGGAATTGGAAAATTAGAAAAAACCAAAATCGGATGGCACTGGCTTGGGAAAATCGATCAAGTAAATCATGAAGTCCGTACCATAGCCATCGAATCGGATTCGTTAGTCTGGGGATCATTTGAAGAAGTATCCAGAATAGTTTTCACCAGCGATTTAACAACTGTGATTTCATCTGAAACCATGGGCGAGGAACATGGATTTTTGCCTGAATTTGAGATCACCGAGAGTTATACGCTGCGGGATCATGTATATTTTGGAACAGGAATTGGCTTATTCAGATTTGATGAAGCGACAGATTCCTTTGTTCATGACAATGTGTTTGGTGAGCGTTTTGCAAATGGTAAACGAGAAGCTTGGGCTTTCGCAGAAGATGCTGAAAGTAATATATGGTTAACTTCCAATAAAATTGTTGGCAAACTTTCTTTTGAAAATGACCAGGTACAATCATGGGATACCATAGCTTTTGCAAGACTCAAATCTACCGATGTTTGGCGTATTGTACCGATTCGGGAAAGACATATTATATATTTTTGTACAACAGATGGGCTTTTTCAATTTGATCAAAATATAAAAAGTGATTATGAAATAGCAAATGTTACATTAATAAATAAAGTAGAAATAGACCGGGATTCGGTCATCTCTTATCTTGGAAATGAAACCTCACAGCATAATAAAAATAAATCCATAGCGTATAGTTATAACAATTTACGATTCAGTTTTACAGCAACATCGTACAATTATGGCGAGAAGATGCAATTTAGCTATTTATTGGAAGGTTATGATGACATTTGGTCGGACTGGGCTACTGAATCGTTTAAAGACTATACTAATCTTCCACAAGGGAAATATATATTTAAAGTTAAAGCCAAAAATTTATATGGTGTAGAAGCGAAGAGTGCTTCTTACGGATTTGAGATTCAACCACCCTGGTTTAGGACCTACTGGGCGTATACTATCGCAGGTATATTATTTATTGGAGTTGTCTTCGGAATAGATCGGATCCAACGGAAAAGACTTTTTAAAAAGCAGCAGGCAAGGATAAAGATACAACAACAAAAACTAGAGCGAGAGCGGCAAATATCAAATAAATTGAGGAAAGTAGATAAGCTCAAAGATGAATTTCTGGCGAATACTTCACACGAATTGAGAACACCACTTAATGGAATAATTGGCATTTCGGAATCACTTTATGAAGAATCACAACATATTAGCGAACAGGAAATAAAAAATAATCTTGCAATGGTAATTGCCTCAGGCAAACGCCTGGCGAGTATGGTCGATAGCATTTTAGACTATTCAAAAATAAAGACAGAAAATCTTGATATCCGAAAAAAACCTGTTGATCTAAAATCCATTGTCAGTGTTGTTCTTACCATGAGCCGTCCGATAATTTCGCAAAGTAATCTTACTTTGTTTAATGAGGTTCCAGATGACCTTCCACTGCTTGAAGCGGACGAAAATAGATTGCAGCAGATATTATACAATCTGGTTGGCAATGCTATTAAATTTACCCCAAAAGGAAATATAATTGTATCTGCTAAGCTTACTGGAGATTTTGTGGAAATCGTTGTCAAGGATGATGGCATAGGTATCCCTGAAGATAAATTGGATAAAATATTCGATTCTTATGAACAATTGGATGCAGAAATCAACAGAGAATATATTGGTACCGGTTTGGGCTTGACGATTTCAAAAAAGCTGGTTGAGCTGCACAATGGAACCATTAGGGTTGAGTCCAAAATTAAGGAAGGGTCCTCATTTATTTTTACCATACCCATTAGCATGCAGGAATCTTCTGCCTGGATTCAGAGTGAAATAGTACAAATGGATGAAACAGAAGTGACTATATCAAATGTTTCGAAAGAAAATGCCCAATACCATGTATTGATTGTAGATGATGAACCGATAAACAGACAAGTTTTAGCGAATCACCTGAAACATGAGTCCTATTTTTTAGAGATGGCTACAAATGGTTTTGAAGCACTGGAGAAAGTACGAAATAAAAAATTTGACATTATCCTATTGGATGTCATGATGCCCAAAATGTCGGGATTTGAAGTCTGTATGAAAATCCGGGAGAAATATATGCTTAGTGAACTCCCTGTTATTTTTATAACAGCAAAAGACCAGGTCTTCGATTTGGTAGAAGGATTGAAATATGGTGGTAACGATTACATTACCAAGCCATTTTCCAAGCAGGAGTTTTTGGCCCGGATAAAGACGCAATTGAATCTGGTGAAAATCAACGATTCCTATGCCAGGTTTATACCCGTCGAGTTTTTACAATCATTGGGCAGAGAAAGTATAATGGATGTGAATCTTGGCGATCAGATCGAAAAAAATGTAACTATTCTTTTTTCAGATATACGCGATTATACCACGCTCTCTGAAGGCATGACGCCAAAAGAAAATTTTGAATTCCTTAATTCCTTTCTTAATAAAATGGGACCCGTTATCAGGGATAATAATGGATTTGTTATGCAATATCTGGGGGATGGATTGATGTCGATCTTTCTTCATGATCCAATGGATGCGGTAAAAGCTTCTATTACTATGGTGGCTCAAATAGAAGAATATAATATATCAAGGGAAAATAAAATCAGAAAGCCCATTATGGTCGGAATGGGCCTTCATACAGGAAAGCTTGTAATGGGTGTGATTGGAGATGAAAAAAGAATGGATGTAAATGTCGTTTCCGATTCAGTTAACACCGCCTCGCGAATGGAAGGATTGACAAAACATTACGGTACCTCCATCATCATGAGCGAGCATACCCTTGAAGGATTGGATAAAAAAAATAATATTCATTATCGATTTCTGGGGTTAGTTAGGGTAAAAGGGAAAACCAAACCACTTAAGATTTTTGAAATATTAGATGGCATTTCCAATGAACAGAACAAGATAAAGATCGCAACAAAATCGATATTTGAGGAAGGATTGGAACACTATTTTAATAAGGAATTTATTCACGCGGCCACGGAATTTAAAAAAGTGACCAATCAAAACGAAAACGATGTTACCGCCCAATTGTATCTAAAATTATCCGCAAAATTTATGGTTGAAGGGGTACCCGAAAATTGGACAGGAGTTGAAACGATGATGCTCAAATAATTTTTTTATTTTTGACCAAATAAACGACATAACATTTCCCGAAAAATGGAGAAGAGGCCTTGGTTTGCGCATTATGAAAAAGGAGTTCCCCACCAAATTGAGCAAAGTGAATTTGCTTCGCTCAACGAATTGTTCGATGCAGCACTAAAAAAATATACGGTCAAAACTGCCTTCGTAAATATGGGTGCTACGTTGACCTTTTCTCAATTGGATGAGCTATCGAATAATTTCGCAGCTTTTTTATCCGTAAATCTTAAAATGAAGAAGGGTGACCGGATAGCCATCCAAATGCCCAACTTGCTTCAATATCCCATATGCGTGATCGGTGCTTTACGCGCTGGGTTGATTATTGTGAATACAAATCCGCTTTACACCGAGCGGGAAATGGAGCATCAGTTTAAAGATTCTGGTATTAAAGCGATTGTGATTCTTGCCAATTTTGCTTCAAAGTTGCAGGCAATCAAATCAAATTTGCCAGAATTGGAACACATCATTATTTCTAAGATTGGAGATCAGCTGGGCGGATTGAAGGGATTTGTCACCAATTTAGTGGTAAAACATGTGAAGCGGATGGTGCCAAAATACAAGTTGGGCAATGCGATTGATTTCAAATCTGCAATTAAAAAACAATCTGATACTGCATTATTACCAACTTTATCCCAGGACGATGTGGCTTTTTTACAATATACGGGAGGGACCACGGGGACGTCTAAAGGAGCCATATTGACACATGCGAATTTACTGTCTAATGCGGCACAGCATCGAATCTGGCTTAAAAGTCTTCTGGTAGAAGGAGAAGAGATCGTTGTTACGCCATTGCCTTTGTATCACATATTTGCCATGACGGTCAATTTTATCACTTTTTTCATGATGGGTTCGGAGAATATATTAATCACCAATCCCAGGGATATGACTGCATTTTTAAATGAAATGCGCAAAAAACCCATAACCCTATTCACCGGTGTCAATACACTTTTCAATGGCATGATGAATCATCCGGATTTTACAAAAATTGATTTCAGTAGGTTGAAATTAAGTATCGGAGGCGGGATGGCTGTTTTAAAACCGGTCGCTGAAAAGTGGAAGAAATTGACCAATGTGCTGTTAATGGAGGGTTATGGTCTTACAGAATGTTCACCTGTGGTTTGTATACATCCTTTTGATGGAAAAGATCGTATCGGAACCATTGGAGTTCCATTACCCGGTACTGACGTGATGATCTGTGATGATTTTGGTAAGGAAGTTCCGCCCAATACTGACGGAGAATTGTGTGTAAAAGGTCCGCAAGTGATGAGAGGATATTGGAACAATAAAAAGGAAACTAAGGAAGTGTTTTTTGGTGATTACCTGCGTACAGGTGATATTGCTAAAATGGATGAAAATGGATTTTTCTATATTGTTGACCGCAAAAAAGAAATGATCAATGTATCCGGTTTTAATGTTTACCCTAAAGAAATTGAAGATGTGATCGCGCAGCATCCAAAGGTATTGGAGGTAGGTGTTAAAGGTGTAGCAGATGAAAAAACCACCGAATCTCCAATGGCTTTTATCATTAAAAAAGACGCTTCATTGACGGAAGATGAGATTAGAGCATTTTGTAAAAAAGAATTAACCTCATATAAGGTGCCTCGACAAATTGTATTTCGTGATGAATTACCTAAGACAAATGTTGGTAAAATACTTAGAAAGGAATTGAAATAGCTTATTTCTTATTATCCCTATTGTGAAAAATAGGAAGTACCACCTCAAAATCTACTGACAACAGAAATCTAAAATTTATTCTTTTGGACAACTAATTTATAGCTGCTTGTTTTCGTAAGTTAAACTGAATTATTTTTCGTATCTTACAGTATATCAAGGTGCTTGAGGATGTTATCTAGCTTTCTTTTCTTAAAAAGGATTTTTGTCATTTTCGTTATTGCTTTGATGTTCTCCGTTCCCTTAGAAGCACAAAATATCTTAAAAAACGATTTTGGATTTGTAGAAACTGACAGCATTATTTTTTTTCCTAACAATGATTCGCTTTTTAAGCCACTAGATTCAAATAAATCTACTCTAAAGAAATCGTTGAGAGCAGGAAGAACTCTTAAAACTGAAGAAGAGTATTTGGAAAGAACCTGCATCAGGTACGTATTTGAGTCGATTAGCGACTCTGTTAGAAAGAATAAGGATGTTATTTTTTACAATGAGGAAGGAAATAGCGTTTCAAGTATTTCATACCTGTGGGATCAAAACAAAAATGATTGGATCAAAACATTCCTACAAAATGAAACATATGTTGATACTTGCTATACAAGGAGTTTATTTGAATGGGATACTTTAAATAATGAATGGATTGGAAATGAAAAGAATGAGTTTTTTTATGATGACCTGGGAAATCTCACTTCAACTGTTTGGTCAATAAGGGATACTTTAAATAATGAATGGGTTGGATTCTGGAAGCAATTATATTTTTACGATCAAGATGGAAAAGATACATTATTAATGGCATATACATGGGGAACACTATGGAACCTAAACCATAAGATTGAAACGCAATATGATGATTTTGGTAACATGATTACAGAAGAACTATATTACTGGAATATATCTTTAAATGAATGGGAAACATATACCAAAAAAGAACAGATCTTTGATGATGATGGAAAGTTAACATTCTATCTCTATTATGCATGGAATGACGAAAAGACAAGTTTTGATTGCCATAATAAGCTTGAGTATGAATACGATAATTATGGTAATCTTATCCTTCTGCTACAATATAATTGGCATGTATACCCCATGTCCGGAGAGGATAAACTTGAAGAAGAAGGTAAAGAAGAATTTAGTTATGATGGGGAAGGAAATGTTATATTAAAAATGAGTTATCTCTGGGATCATGATACCAATGTTTGGATAGTTTACTTAAAAGAGGAGTATGAATACTCAGATAGTGGAGAACTTTTAATTTTAATTTCGCATGCTTTGGTTCATGGAACCAATGAGTGGCAATTGTTTAAAAGAGAAAACCTTAAGGACGAAAAAGGGAATGATATAACAATTTTTTATGATTGGAACTCTATTGAAAATGCCTGGATAAGGTCTGGTTTGTTAATAAATCCAAATTATTACAATACTGAATGCGATTTAACTTATACTAATCTTGCTGAATATAAATGGGATGTCTCTGTTTCTGCATGGATTCCCTTGTATAAGGTATTTTGCGACTGCAAGACAAGTGAATATATAACGGTTGGTATTACAGAAAATCCCCAGCAGAACATTGCTTTATATCCTAATCCTACAGAATCATATGTACAAATAAATGGGCTCAGCCAAATTGCTACAGTCAGTATGTATACCCTACAAGGAAGACTAGTGTTGCGACAGCAAGTTTTCAATGAGAAATTCAGTATTGAATCTCTTCAGGCTGGTATTTATATTCTTATGCTGAATTATTCAAATGAAAACGTTTTAAAAAGACGGATTATAAAACTATAAGCGAACAGGAGTATACATCAATAAATAAACACTTTCCTATAGTGATATCCATATACAGCATAGGTGATAGCCAATGGAAACACTCTTGGTTTTTTAAATAAACTCCAGAAAAATAATTTCCAAAAGTATTTTCTACCGTTATCAATCACGCCCAGAATAATAATGGATCGCATCAAGGCGTTAATTTTTTGCACATTGAGCCTGGTTTGATTTTGAACCTTAGGTTCAAAATCGGCCAGGAAATTTTTAACACGTTCGAAATATGGTTTACAGGTATAGATGCCATCAAGAATTTTCCGATACCCATTTAAGAGGTCTTCTTTTTTCATAATTGGAGCAAAATTGAGTTGAAAATTCGTATTATCTCCATCAAAATTCTCCAGGATTCTTCCTTCTTTATAAAGCCGATCAAACAGGCGCGTCTTTTTTGGAGCATTTAGCAGCCCAACCATAGCGGAAATGATACCACTTTTTTGAATAAAATCAATCTGTCGTTGAAATATGGTTGAAGTATCATTGTCGAAACCGACAATAAAACCAGCAGAGACTTCCATTCCAGCTGATTGTATTTTCTGAATGGCTTCTATCAGGTCTCTGTTGTTATTTTGGTTTTTACTGCATTCTGCAAGGCTTGCTTCGTCAGGCGTTTCAATACCAACGAATACTTTTACAAACCCAACCTGAACCATCAGCTTCATTAGTTCATTATCATCTGCCAAATTTATCGAAGCTTCTGTTAGAAAATGAAACGGATGATTACGTTCTTCCATCCAACTTAGGATTGCAGGCAAAAGATTTTTTTTCAACACCCTACGATTGCCGATGAAATTATCATCAACAAAAAAAAGGCTCCCATTAAATCCCAATTCATATATATTGTTTAATTCAGCTATGATCTGTTCAGTAGACTTTGCTCGCACCTTTTTTCCAAATAGTGCAGTGATATCGCAAAAGTCACAATTGAATGGACAACCACGGGTGTATTGAATACTCAGGGATGCATAGTCCGAAATATTCAGTAATGAATAGTCTGGAATAGGCGTTTCCTTTATGTTTGCATAGCCTTCAGACGTATAGATTTTTTGAGGAGTTCCATTTCTCAAATCATCCA
Source organism: Cytophagales bacterium (assembly GCA_024643455.1). Lineage (GTDB taxonomy): Bacteria > Bacteroidota > Bacteroidia > Cytophagales > Cyclobacteriaceae > JAAUQL01. The sequence continues at coordinate 1,632 of JAHEMV010000047.1, read as the reverse complement.
AAAATGGTTTTAAAGTAATTTCTGCTTCATTAAGAATCAAGTGATCGATCATGGAATAATGTTCAAATTCCGCAGTAAAAAGTGGACCTCCTGCTATAATTTTTTTATTGAGTTTTTTGCACTTCTCAATGATATCATTAACAGATTTGGTCTGCACGGACATTGCACTAATCAATACATAATCTGCCCATTCCAAATATTTTTCTTGAAGAGATTCAATATTTAAGTCAATTAATTTTTTGTTCCAGTCCTTAGGTAGGAGTTTGGAAATGGTTAACAATCCTAAAGGAGGATATACGGCTTTTTTGGAAATGAATTTTAGCGCATGGCTAAAACTCCAATAGGTATCTGGATATTTTGGATAAACTAGTAGTGCATTCATAACTGAAAATTGTTCAGTTAATTTAGGATAACATTCGGTTTTGATAAATTATTTGTGATTGATGAAGGTATCCGGGGGCTGAATGACAAGTTTTGTGGTGAGTGGCATTCACCGATGGCCAATGGAAAAATTAACTGCTGAGTTGTTCTTTAACTTTGAGGGCATATTGCCTGGAAACTGGAATCAATTCATCTATACCAGCAAGCCGAATTTGAAGTCCTTTTGAGCCACCGGTCAATTTATGGATAAAGGATTTGTTCACTAAAGAAGTTCTGTGACATCGGATGAAATATGGATAATTTTTTAGCTGATGTTCTATATTCGATAAGGTGTTTCTGATGAGTTTTTTATTGATTTTGTCCTCTTTTTTCCAAAAGACTTCGATATAATTATTTGCTGATTTTATTAATATCAATTTTTCCAAATCAATTGTAATGGATTCAGTTTTATTTTCAGATTCAATGATGATTTCATTTTCATGATCGATCTTTTCTGTTTCATCCTGATCGAGATTCTTTAATATTTCCAGGGCATGCTGTAGATACCTTTTTAATATCTTATTTTGATTTACAATGATTAAAATCGCAACTGGAGCCAAACCTAGAAGCAATAATTTAAACATGGAATTATAGGTGATTTCTATTAGCCCAACATATCTGGCATAAAATGTATATGTAGTGGAAATAAGAATCCAAATCCACGTGTTCAAAATAATATCTCGAATCAAGTTCCATTTTCCAGTTTGGAAAAACTTTGGAAATAGGTAAGGCAGTAAAATTAAATTTAAAATGAGAATGAAAAAGGTGATAAATCCAAATCCAGCTATAATGACCAGTCTATCGTTGAAATCAGAATTTGCAAGATCCAGTGGTTGAAAAAAGAGGTAAAACAGGAACATGCCAAAACTGATCGAGATACTCAATCTTAGATTGTACTTCAAGTCATCATTAAATGAAAAAGGTCTGTTTAAGAAGTCCTTCATTTGTGACCTTGGGATTGGATTTAGGTCCATTAAATGACTCGGTTTATTGTTGACAGGATTACTTTTTTTACAATTTAATGCCTAATTCAACGAATTATAAGCAAATACTAAAAAATTATTAGGACTGTTGCGTTACTTGTCCGTTGTTTCTATTGTGCAGTCCGCACTCTTTTTGTTCCGGTGTTTCCCACCACCAACGGCCTGCCCGAATATCTTCACCTTCTTTAATTGCCCGGGTACAAGGTTCACATCCTATACTCGGGAACCC
>JAHEMV010000464.1 GCA_024643455.1 Cytophagales bacterium | reverse complement strand
AATGATCATCAATGTCAATGTGATGATGTGCCATATTTTTTAAAAACCAGATTCTGTTCTCCATTTTAGACGCCAATAGACCTTCAGTGATATGATCAATATCTGTCGACATCGAATTCATAATTTGCTTGCGACCAGGATGGATAATGCCTGTTTTTTTTAAATAATATCCATAAAAAGGTTCATCCTGAACGATGGTATCTCCACGCTGGGCAAATGAATACATCAATGCAGTGGAAACGTTTCTTGGTCCAGAAATTAGATTGATAATCACAATATTTTTAAAATAAATACTTTATGGATATAACTAAGTTATTTTCGGCTTACAAGGTTCATATTTTTTATGTAAAAGCCCAAATAATTATTTGAATGGAACTTATCTTTGAAGTTTAAGAACTAACTTAGTTTGATCATTTTTTAAATCAAACTACTAACTTGACTCACATAAGATGAAAAAGAAAATTATTATCATCGTATCTGTCCTTTCAGTTTTACTCTTGTTTTTCTTATTTCAGCGATTTAATAACGCGACTACAAGTGGAACGGAGATTTTTGCTGAAGTAAAAAAAGGCGTTTTTCGAGTCGAAATTACCACAGCTGGAGAGCTGGATGCAAAAAATGCGGTCGAAATAATGGGGCCAAATGGCCTGCGCAGAGCGCAGATCTGGCAAGTAAAAATTGATGATATTGTGGATGAGGGGACTGTTGTGGAAAAGGGTGGATATATTGCACGATTGGATCAGTCGGAAATTGGTGATAAAATTCAAAAAGAAGAAACTGATCTCCAGCAAACCCTGTCTCAGTACACGCAAACTAAACTGGATACAGCCTTAACTCTGAGAAAAGCCCGAGACGAACTCATTAACCTGAAGTACAGCATTGAGGAAAATGAGATTATTTTGAATCAATCTCAGTTTGAACCACCTGCTGAGATCAAAAAAGCGGAAATCAATGTTGAAAAGGCAAAACGAACCTATCAGCAAGCATTAGAAAATTATCGTTTGCAAAAAGAAAAGGCTATCGCAGAAGTGGATGAAGCTGCTGCAAAAATGATGGATGATCAAAACCAACGAGACTTTTTACAGAAATTAGCCGAGGAATTTACTGTGTTTGCTCCTGAGCAAGGCATGGTAATATACAAACGAAACTGGAATGGTCAGAAACAAGGCGTCGGAGCAACAATTGAACCATGGGATCCTGTTGTAGCCAAATTACCAGATTTGAGCAAGATGATTTCAAGAACTTATATCAATGAAGTCGATATTAATACTGTAAAACTAGAACAGAAAGTGGAAATTGGTCTGGATGCCTTCCCTGAAAAAAAACTAACCGGTAAAGTGATCGAAGTGGCCAATGTAGGAGAACAAAAACCCAACTCTGATGCAAAAGTATTTCAGCTTTTAATCCTGGTCAATGAATCAGATACTACGCTAAGACCAGGAATGACTACCAGCAACAATATTATTTCCGGTGAGTTGCAGGATGTCCTGTTTGTCCCTGTAGAAGCATTGCATTCCCAGGGAGATTCGATTTCTTTTGTGTATAAAAAAGATGGATTAAGTACTGTAAAACAAGAAGTATTTCTTGGTAAATCCAATGCGGATGAAGTTGTAATTCTAAAAGGGCTTAAGGAAAAAGATGTAGTTTATCTTTCCGATCCGGATGGAATGGATGAAAAACAAATAGAACGACTGGAAGGAGATACTAACCAACTGTCTGAGCAAAAGTAGCGCTATGTATCAAAGACTATTAGCTAACTTCAATATTGCTTTGGAAGCAGTTTTAGCAAATAAAATAAGGTCCCTGCTTACCGGATTAGGAATTATTTTTGGTGTTGCGGCAGTAATTGCTATGATGGCTATTGGATCTGGAGCACAGGAAGAAATATTGGAACAAATCAAGCTGGTAGGAGTCAATAATATTGTCATTACACCAATCGTAGAACAGGAGGAAGAAACTCTGGATGAAACCACCAGCGATAAAGGGAAAGAAAAAAAACTATCCCTAGGATTGAATTTGTTGGATGCGCGGAGTATAGAAAATGTCCTTCCCGAGATTAAGCACATCAGTCCAGAAATTATTATCGATACTTATATCATCAAAAATGCCTTGCGGCGAAGTGCCAAATTGGTAGGGGTGGAAAATAGTTATTTTGAAATTTCCGGATTCAACTTATACGAAGGAAGGTATTTCAATCAGGAGCAAATCGACTACGGCAAACCAGTTTGCATTATTGGTAAAAGTATTAAATCCAAATTTTTTAGTAAGGAAGATCCCATTGGGAAAAAGATAAAAGTAGGGAATCACTGGCTAAAAGTAATTGGGGTGCTGGAAGAAAGGCATATTTCTAAAAAGAGCATTTCCAATCTTGGAATAAGGGATTATAACATGGATGTCTATACTCCATTGAAGACCGTCCTGATTCGGTATGAAAACAGGGCACTTATTACCGAGGCTGCCATTAAGTTGTTCAACAGATCGGATCCTGAAGAGCGTGAAAAATCTCCAAATTATCATCAACTCGATCGATTGGTACTTCAGGTTGCAGAAACGGATCAATTAAATGGTGTAGCACAGGTTGTATCCAAAATGCTTAAGAGGAAGCATAAGGATGTGGTAGATTATGAAATTACCATTCCGGAATTGCTACTCAAACAGCAGCAGCGTACAAAAAGCATATTTAATTTTGTACTCGGTGCTATAGCCGGGATTTCACTTTTAGTTGGAGGAATTGGTATAATGAATATCATGTTGGCATCGGTTCTTGAGCGGATCAAAGAGATCGGATTACGGATGGCCATCGGAGCAAAAAAGGCTGATATTGCGTATCAGTTTCTGTTGGAGGCAGTCATGATTTCTGTCTCTGGGGGGCTTGCAGGAGTGATTCTTGGAAGCATTATTGCTGTTAGCGTCAGCAAAGTTGCTGAAATTCCGACTATACTTAGTTTTTATTCTATTCTTTTATCTTTTGGAGTAGCGGTGTCCATTGGTGTTATATTCGGATATACTCCTGCTAAACGTGCAGCCAATCAGGACCCAATTACCTCCTTACGGTATGAATAATTTTTTCAGCTTTGGATAAATCCGAATGAATTATCAGTATTTTTTTATTGTTAGCCGGACAATTACAAAATTGCCTGTAATTAACTTATTAGCTCAATATTCAAAGCGATAACTTCATAGAGCAAAATTCCTGCAGGTTATCTATAACTATAGTATTTCCATCCATTTGGAAGTTTGAATTATCCTTGAAAAGCGATTCAACAGCATTGATTTCAAAAGGCAATTGAATGCGGATTCCGGAAACGGGTACGAGTTCACGTAATGGCCTTAACGTAGCCGAAGAAGTATTAACTAGTGATAGCTGATAGATATGTGGATTAATCTTACTTTGGTTTAAATAAACATGCACACTTGCAGGAGCATTGGTTTTAAGAACAGTATGTGATTCCAATAAGGTATTGATCGAATTTACAAGCAGATCGTTATAATCCGGATGACCAATAGTATAGTTTAACCGGGCAATCTCATTAGCAAAATAGATTATTTTCCCATCACCGAATGCATGCATAACAGTTATGGGATGGCTGGAATCCCAGTTTTCCGGATAAGCGTACTCCGGGGGTTGATTGTTGATCTTTGGTAAATAACCCGTAACTAGTGTTGTTTCTGGGGTAGGAGTGACCATCAACGTATTGCCTCCATTGTGAAGCAATTGAGTTTGTTCAAAACCTTTGACTAAACTGTTGCGCGTGATGATTTTTTGATAACAATCCATTGTTGTATTGATTTCAATTCCATCATAGTTCACGCCGAAAACATCTTTTAAAGCAAAATCCATTCTGGATTCACCAAATTCATCATAAAGTGAAGTCTTAAAGGAGGCTATTAGTTTTCCACCCTCGTTTACCCAAGAGCGGATAATACTAGCATCCTGATCGCTAAGCGCAGCGACATTAGGCATAATAATTACTTTAAACTGGTTCATTTTTTCCAATGATAAATTTCGATCGGAGACAAAACCGTATTGGTAATGTTGTTCCGAAACCATTCTCAGCACTCCTTTTAAGGGCTCAGAAAAATCATCATCCCCCAGCATCATTGCAGTAGATTTTGAATAAAAAATACCAACATCGGTTATTGGTTTAATCTCATGGATTAAAGCTTCATTTTCCTGAATATACTGATAAGCATCACTGGTCAGATAAGCATTACGTTGATCGAGCGTATTTGCTGGAAATGCACCATTGAAATAGCAATTCCAAAACCCACCACCTGTTGCCGCAGCCTCCCATAGCCAAAGCCTCGAATCCAATGGAGGATCATAGATGTATCGATGTTCTGTGCCATTTCCTCCAAATAAAATTACAGGTGGTTTATCCGGTTCAAGCG
>JAHEMV010000463.1 GCA_024643455.1 Cytophagales bacterium | reverse complement strand
AACTTTGCTCCCAGTTTATATGCTTTTTACAATTACAGCACAAGGTATAATGACCAATCTATACGAAATTTTGAAGAACAGCTAACGATCGACAACAAACGCAATCAATATGGGCTTTCATTGAGTATACCTATCTATGCTGGATTAAGAAACAAAACCTATTTTGTCAGACAAAAAGTAACGTACGAAAACGCTCAAATCAATACTGAGAATCTTAAAAAAACCATTCTCAATGACGTCCGGAATGCATATCAAAATTTTAACGATGTAAAAGCAGCATATGAAGTAAGTATTGCACAATTTGATGCCGCAGATATGTCTCTGAAGGTTCAACAGGAGAAGTATAATCTTGGCGTTGGTAGTCTTATTGAACTTACCAATTCAAATAATAACTATGTTTTAGCTGCTTCTCGGCAAGCTCAAGCCAGACTCAGTCTTCTTTTTCAAAAAGTAATCCTTGATTATCATACTGGTGTTTTGCAAGCACCATAAATATTGACTTGATGAATCAATATTTATGGATTTGCTTTGCCTAAATAAACCATTAGCCTATTTTCACGACTTTCCACAAAATAAATAGGTGAAAAGGTTACATAATTTTACTGAAATACTATTAGGCAATATTATTGTCCTTATCCTGGTAGCTTCATTAGCGTTACTCATTACGATGTATCATGATTTATCCAATACTGTTCGAAATTTGTCAACAGTGATGATACAGGACAGACTCGATTTGACGAAGCATGAAATCTCAAGCATTTTTGATCCAATAAATCAGCAACTAAATACCGCGATAGAATGGGTTAGTAATGGATTAATTACAGACATTCTTGATCAGCAAAAATTAAACGAAATTTTCGTTCCATTAATTAAGAGTTCCAACTCAATTTCATCCATATTGATCGCTAATGAGCAAGGAGATGAATATTTATTGTTACAACAAGATAGTCTTTGGATGACTCGAATCACATTTAAGGGCAGTGCGGATGAAATGCCAACACACTATTTCTGGAAAGAGAACCAATTTGGAGAATTGGTTTTATTAAACCAGAAAAGACAAGAAGCACCGTATGACCCAAGATCGAGGCCCTGGTTCAAACTCGCGATGGATAATGAAAAAAGTACGGAGATCAACTGGACTGAACCATATACATTTTTTACAACAAAACTACCAGGAATTACAGCATCAAAAAGGTGGAAAGATCCATATACCGGGAAGTCAACTATCATGGGAATGGATGTATTAATAGCAGATTTATCTGAATTTACTACCACTATAGATATTACAACAAATGGAAAAGTATTCATTCTGTCAAACAAAGAGGAAGTTATAGGTTTACCTAGAGATGAACGATTTATGGATAGTAAATCCAGAAATCAATTTGGATTAAAAAAATTGAATGAACTGAATATCCCGCTAATAAATGAGGCAATACATATTTATCAATCAAATGTGATACCAGCCAAATATTTATCATTTAGGTTTAATAGTGAAAATTGGTGGGCGAGCATTGAAAAATATAATTTGAGCAAGGGAAACTGGTTGTACGTAGGTGTTTTAGTACCTGAAACAGATTTCTCGGATAAAATTGAAGGAACCAGGACTTTGCTCATTGGTGGCTTTGTATTAATCTTCTTGTTTTTTATTATTATACTGTATTCTTTCTTTCGTTTGAAAAATGCAAAAAAAATTATCGCCTTAGAAAGAGACAAAAATGAAAATTTACTTCTCAACACTCTTCCAATCAAAGTAGTAAATGATCTTAAGGAAAAAGGCCGCTCAGACCCACAAAAATTCAATAATGTTTCAGTGTTCTTTTCGGATATTGTAGGTTTTACTAAAGCTTCGGCTTCACTTGACCCCAAAAAACTTATTGATGAGCTCAATGATATGTATACAACATTCGACGAGATCATGATAAATCATGGATGCGAGCGTATAAAGACCATTGGAGACGGATATTTAGCGGTTTGTGGAATGCCAGTTGAAAATGACCAACATGCTGAAATGATGCTAAAAGCAGCTTTTGAAGTTTTGAAATATATTGAAGGAAGAAATGCAGTTTCACAGCTCAAATGGCAGTTGCGAATAGGGATACACTCCGGAATTGTGGTTGGAGGAATAGTAGGAGTGAAGAAATATATTTATGATGTATTTGGAGATACTATAAATACTGCATCAAGAATGGAAAGTAATTCTGAGGCAAATCGAATAAATATATCGGAGCAAACATACCTTTTGCTAAAAGATTCTAATTTCATTGTAACACAAAATATTCAATTTGAAAAGAGAAAACCCATTACGGTCAAAGGGAAAGGCATTATGGAAATGTATTTTGTTTCTAAATCAACTTAAAAATCTGTATAAGGATTTTCCATTCAACAGATTAATTTTAATTCAATTTTATTACCTTTGCAGTCCGTTTGAGTAAACGGGTCCCAGAACATTCTGGGATTATGTTTTATAATATATAAATTCATCATTCTACCCTCATGGAATGGTGAGTAGAGCTTGAGGGAAATAATATGAGTAATTCACAAGACGAAATTGAAAAGGACCAGCCAATTGCTGAGTCTGACACACAGGAAACTTCAACGGATATGCCTACAAATGAGGTAGTTGAAGAAAAAATTGAGACAACTGAAGATGACTTTGAAGAAGATCAAGAGGTTGTTAAGGTAGTAAAACCAAAAAAAGCAGCCAAATCAAACGATGAATTCAATTGGGATGATTTGGGTTCAAAAAGCTTCGGAGAAAACTATTCTGCCGAGGAAAGACAAAAAATGGAGGCGCTTATTGATGGCACCTTAAGAACTGTCAGTGAAAAAGAAGTTGTAGAAGGCTTAATTGTTGGAATCACAGACAGAGATGTAATTCTTAATATTGGATTCAAATCTGATGGTCTCGTACCATTAAACGAATTCAGGGATATGCCAGATCTCAAAATAGGAGATAAAGTAGAAGTATATCTTGAAGAACAGGAAAATGCACATGGCCAGTTGATTTTATCAAGAAGAAAAGCAAAAATCGTTCAGGCATGGGAAAATATCCAGGCATCATTTGAGCATGACAAAATTATTGATGGCTTTGTCAAGAGAAGAACAAAAGGTGGTTTGATCGTTGATATTTTTGGAGTTGAGGCTTTCCTTCCAGGATCACAAATAGATGTGAAACCGATTCGAGATTTCGACATATTTGTCAATAAGAAAATGGAAGTTAAGGTCGTGAAAATCAACTATGCTAACGACAACGTCGTTGTTTCGCATAAAGTGTTGATTGAGAAAGACCTCGAAAAACAAAAAGCTGAAATACTTAATAACCTTGAAAAAGGACAGGTACTTGAAGGTGTAATTAAAAATATGACCAATTTTGGTGTATTCATCGATCTTGGTGGTGTTGATGGTCTATTGCATATCACTGACATTTCTTGGGGAAGAATCAATCATCCAGAGGAAGTTCTCAAGCTTGACGAAAAAGTTAACGTTGTAGTTCTTGATTTTGACGATGATAAAAAGAGAATTTCTCTTGGAATGAAGCAGCTTACGCCACATCCATGGGATGCTCTTACAGAAAAAATCGAGATTGGATCGAAAGTAAAAGGAAAAATTGTAAATGTTGCCGATTACGGTGCGTTCCTTGAGTTGATGCCAGGTGTAGAAGGATTGATCCACGTTTCTGAAATGTCGTGGTCACAACACCTAAGAAATCCATCTGACTTCATCAATATTGGTGATGTGCTTGATGCGGTTGTTTTGACTTTGGATCGTGATGATCGAAAAATGTCATTGGGTATCAAACAACTTACCGAAGACCCATGGACAAAACAAGATTTACTGACAAAATATGCTGTCGGAACCAAGCACAAAGGAGTGGTGAGAAACCTTACTAACTTTGGTTTATTTATCGAATTAGAAGAGGGTATTGATGGATTGGTTCACGTTTCAGATTTGAGCTGGACTAAGAAAATTAAACATCCTTCAGAATTTGTAAAGGTAGGTGAAGAATTGGAAGTTCAGGTATTAGAGCTTGATGTTGATAACCGAAGGCTTGCACTCGGACACAAACAACTCGAAGAGAATCCTTGGGATACATTTGAGTCCGTATTTACTAAAGGCTCGATACATAAATGTACTATTCTTAGTAAGAACGACAAAGGTGCTGTTTTGGAGCTCCCATATGGTATCGAAGGATTTGCCACTACCAAGAACTTGTTAAAAGAAGACGGCAGTAATGCAAATGCTGGAGAAACTTTAGATTTTAGAGTAACTGAGTTTTCAAAAGACGACAAGAGAATTGTACTGTCTCACTCTGCAACATTCATGGAAGAGAAACCAAAGGTTGTTAAAAAGAAAACGGCAAGTCCTAGAGGATCAGTAAATAAAATCAATAAGGATGTTGAAAAAGC
>JAHEMV010000046.1 GCA_024643455.1 Cytophagales bacterium | reverse complement strand
TAATTTACCTTCTGTGTAATCGACTATCGAATCATACTTGCAAAAAATAATCTCTTTCCCTGAGCGATTAACTATTCCCCAAAAATTATCTCTTTTAGCTTTGAAGAAAGAATCTCCTAACCATTCGATTTCATCATAAACCTGGTCAGTAATCACTCTTCCCTGATTATTGATGAGACTCCAGCCTCGCTTCCCTTCCTTTTTATATTTCACCAAAAAAATATCATTAACAAATCGAACGGAATCGTATACTGGAGATAAAAACATACTGCCATCCGAATAAAGCACACCACTTTTTCCATTTTGCCTTACTGAAATCCATTGTCCAAAATGTTCCTTGATTTCAAAATTTGAAAATGTAGTTAGCAGACTATCTGATTCATGGATTAAGGCTTCAGCTTTGCCAATTCGAACTTTATAAATATCCTTCCCTTTTGGCACAATATCATCATAGGAATAGGAAGTTTTCAATTGATTGGTATGGTCAAACACGAGCCATTCATGGATTTTTTGAGCTTTTACAATTCCATTTTCAATAATAATATCTTTGTATGTAGGCGCTTCAATAAAACCACCTTCGTTTGCAATAAGTCCTCTTTTCCCATTCTGAAAAGTAATTATAAATCCATCTTTCAAGACCTGAACACTATCTAAAGTAAATGCTGTCAGATTCTTTCCATCACTATTAAAAACCGCAACCTGATCATGAGTCGTCACTTCATATAAATTTTCACTGATCACTTGAATTCGATCATATTCCATTGGAATTATTGGCTTTGCACGATCATCCAGAATTCCAAATTGATAATTCCCCTCTTTAAAATATGAGGCAATCAACTGGTTATTGTGCACCTGAAGGTTATGAAATTGAAAAGCAATTTCCGCATTTCCTTTGGCATTGATCACGCCATAGACAATTGATGCGTTATATGGAAGTTTCTTAGATGCGACAATCCAATTTTCATTGAATCGTGTAACAGAGGTATAAACGGGCTCGGTTATTCGCTCATTTTTAGTATTTAAAATTCCCCAAAGATTGTCCTTTTTAAAACCAATTACATCTTCGAGCAGCCTAGTCCCGCCACTTGTCCAGCCAAGATCTTCGTATTCAGGAGGAATAATTACACGTCCTTTTTTATTGGCAAGTCCTTTTTTATGATCTTTCTCTATAATGGAATATTCTTCCCCTTCTCCGGCAAAAGCATGAATGCTAAGTAGAAAAAATGTCAGAACAATGAAAATGCTCTTCTCAACTGAAAAATATCCGATCCTCACTTTAGAAAAAATTGTTGTGATTTAAATTTCGTTAATCTGTAAACGAAACAAATAAAATCAATTTGCTCCAAAATTAACGCATAACCTGAACCCATCCATTACATCTGGTATTTTTGTCATCAAATATGATCTCGTAAAAATAAACCCCGGCCCCCAGTTCTTTAGCATCCCAATCATTCAGGTAATTTTCTGAATGAAAAACTGGTTTCCCCCAGCGGTTATAAATGTTTAATTCCAGTGGATCATCCGTTGTGATCTCAAAAACATCATTTTTCCCATCATCGTTTGGCGATATAAAATTGGGCACAAAGGGTTTAACTGTCCTGACTGGCAAACTTTTCGTATTTGAACAGAATGATTCACCCGCATTTAATGTAACAATGAAATTGCGCAAAGAATCGGATTGTTCATATTGGTGCTCTGGATCCATTGCATCAGAGGAATTCCCATCACCAAAATCCCAGGAAAACTTACTTGCATTTTCTGAGGTGTTCTTGAATTTTACTAGTGGCGAGTCAAAACAATTATATCCTTTTTCATAAGAAAAATCTGCTATTACTTTTGGTATTACCTTTATTTGAACTGAATCTTCGCCGATGCATCCATTTGCATCTTCGATGATAACTGAATATACTGTTGTCGTATCCGGGGTTGCAATAGGCGACGCTGTTGATGGATTTTTAAGGCTATTTTCGGGTTCCCATTCATATTTATATCCGCCTGAAGCAAACAGCAGGATACTTTCTCCATAACAAATGGAATCCTCCGGCATGATCCCAAATGCATAATCGAAGACTGTAATCGTACCTGTCGCTTTACTGGTGCGGACACAGGTATTGATGTCTGAAGCAGTTAGCACCACTGGATAACTACCTGGATTTTCGTAGGTGATCGTTATACTATCCTCCTGATCAGTGAACGTTCCTTCTCCAAATTCCCATTGAAAATCTTCTCCGCCAATACTTTCATTTAAAAATACAAGTGTTAGTGGATAGCACCCCGATCGGATGCCGCGGTTTGTGAAATCTTCAGTGTCTGTTTCAAACCTGGCAAGCAAAGATGCAAGGTCAAATTTAAAGGCTGCATTGTTACAGTTGCTGCTATTATTTGTTCGGGACCAAACATCGGGAGGAAATGTTGGAAAACCGCTGCTCCCCCCGCATCCTCCACAAACTGATTGATACACAATTCCTCTTTTATCAAATCTACTTGTACCTCCATCGACATGCTCACCTCGCCCATTGATCTCACCAAAATACGTTCCATACAACAACTTTTCAGCATCTTGCAATAAAACCATTAAATAAAAATCTGTGCCATCAGTTCTTGATTGGTAGGCATTTGCCGTAATAGGAAGCCCGATGGTACTGCCTCCGATATAACCATTAAAAGGATGGTTTAATGCTCCTCCCCAACCACTTATGAATATATTCTCACATTCATTGACCAAAAAAGCAGTTGGAGAAATATCCGGCGATCTGGAGCCTGAGCCAACCACGGTTGAAAAAAATGTTGAATCCAAATCATTGCTAAGTTTATGTATAAACTGGCCACTATTTGCATTGGAATAGACTCCATCCGTTACAGGATATTGTCCTTGGGTCTGGCCTAGAAGGTACACCCGATTTGATGAATCCAATTCCAGAAAATATACCTGATCATAGTTTGGTGTACCGAGGTAGGTCCCTTTTAATAGTTGATTGCCATCTCCGCTGAGTTTTACAACAACTCCATCAATATCAGTGGCTACGGGTTTTTCTGTTTTTATCGTTCCAGCTGTCACTGGAAAATCGATACTATTAGTCCCTCCAGATGCAAAAACATTCCCAGATCGATCTACTTTAACGGAAAAGAGCGCATCCATTCCACTTCCGCCGACATAGGTGCTCCATTGCAGATTTGATAAATCCTGATTGAATTTCATGACAATTCCATCATTCACATCTCCTCCGTAAATGGATTGAAATCCATTTTTTATTAAAAAATCTGGAGAGCTGGTATTGGATGCTACAAAAATATTATCCTGATCATCGGTGTTCACTTCACCGCGAAACTGATCACCGTAATTTTTTGTGAGCGGCATATATTTTTCCATTATTCCATCGTTTTCAGTTCCACCGATAAACGTGGAGCCCACCAGTGTCTGGCCGTTATTACCTAAGATTGCTAAAAAAATATCGGTGCCGTTTCGCATAGCAATACCTCCTACAAGCCTATAAGGTATTAAATTGGTAGTATCATAGATTGGGTCTCCCCCAAGAAAATTCTGCTGAAATGAATTTGGAGTCATCGGAAAATCCGGTGAGCTAGTCGTGCCATAAATTACCAATTGTCCTTTGCTATTTACAATTATACTTTGTGGCGTTTCACTAAAGCTTCCGCCAAGATAAGTCGCCCAGAGTAAGCTTTTCCCGGTAGGATCATATTTCAAAATACCAACATCCCACTCTCCTACATGATCTGGCTGAAAAACACCAACTGTTGTTGGGTAACCCACATCAAATACAATCCCGCCGGAATACAGATTCCCTTCATCATCATACGTCGCCGTAAAACCCCAGTTGTCTGCATATGATCCTGAATAGGTCGAAAATATAAGTTCAGGATCAATAACCAATTTAGATTGCTTGTCATACCCTTCCGGGAAATGAAATGTAACCTGATTGTTTTGCAATTCAAATTCAGTGGCAACAGATACTTTACCCAAATCTGTCTCAGAATATGATACAGGTTCATTTTCAAAAAAATACCCTTGCGTTGTCCCCACGACCAACTTTCCTTCATGGATTTTTAACTCATTTTGGCCTTCGTAGTTCATTTGGATCACTGCAGGATCCGCTCCAGGTGCAATGATCATGTCATACTTAATGCCATCTTCCGTAGCATAAAATACCATATCGATACCGTCATATAATTTTTCTATTGTTACCTGCGAAAAAGAACGAACGCCAGTAGTCCTGTTATTTTTACCTTTGACATAATTTATTTGCTCTGGAAATGCATCGCCTGTCAAAACGGAAGAATTGTCATTAGCTTCCTGAAAGACCAATTGAACAGTATGAATCAATTTTTTATTTGGCAAAAGAGCATTTTCCCGAAGCGCATTGCCATTCGATTCTCCTACATTTTCATGCCCTTTGTTGCCCTGTTGGTAAAATACGTATTTCAGTTTATTTTTTAAAATATACAAATCACCTCCAGGGATTGATGCTTTAAAAAATACTTCAGCATTCCATTGGCCTTTGTTTTCAATAAATCGAATACCGGAGCCTTCATGACCAAAAGTAGCCAAGCTGGCATGACAACCAATTAGTATCAATAGTATTTGAAAAAATCTTCTTTGGAGCATTTTCAGTTTGCCAAATTATAAAATTAGAACTTATTCTGTAACTATTGGCGTTGATTCCTTAATATAAGATTGAAAGACTCATGAATTCCTTACTGAATACATCGACTAGAAAAAGAAACCAGAAGTTGTAATGGCGTTACATAAATCAAATATTTTTTAGTTGCTTTGTTCTTTCTCATTGCTCAATCAAAAATTTTATATTTACCAAATCATTGTCTTTCATTCATAATAATGAAATTAGCTAGATGAAGATAAAAAAACAGATCGACAAATTGACTTTACTGGAAAAGCTTGACCGCTTTTTTGACGGTAAGCAAAAGGGGATGCTGTTGATGAGCATAGCCCTTACGCTCCTTTTTGGGTTACTACTTTTTGAACCCAAAATATCAATGGGCGGTGACGACTCAATGTATATCAATCGAGCCTTTAGCTTCATCACAAAATCCACTTTCCCGACATTTCAAGGACCTTTGTACCCCATCGTTTTGGGCATAATAATATATGTCATCGGGGTAAAACTAATGGTGCTAAAATTCTTTTCGATGGCATGTCTTTTGGTTGCTCAATGGTTTACATTCAAGCTATTCCGGAACTATCTTTCTCCATTTATCCTGTTCTTTTTTTTATTGATGGTCAGTACAAGTGCGTCAGTCCTGTATTATGGAAGTGCAACCTATAATGAAACCTTCTATTTGTGCATCCAGAGCATTTTTCTATTCTATTTTACACGGCTTTTTATTGAAGCCGGAGAGCAATCCTTCCAATTCAAAAAGGATATTTATAAAATCCTGTCAATTGGTTTTTTGCTATTTCTTATGGCGATTACCAAAAATATTGGTTTAGTCGCTGTGCTTGCAGTGGTCATTTATTTTGTATTTAACAAAAACTGGAAATATGCCCTGCTTACCATTGGATCATTTATCATGTTCATGGTGGTGTTCAATGTGGTAAAATCTTCATTTTGGGATATTAAGGAAATTCAAATTTCCAACCAGTTGAGCACATTGATGAATAAAAATGCCTATAAACCACAAGATGGGACAGAGGATTTTCTAGGTTTCCTGGTGCGGTTTGGTGACAATTCATTGGTATATCTTGGATATCACTTTAGAAATATTTTTGGCCTGGCAAGCAATGATCTCATTGAAGGAAATGTAATGGTGACGCTGTTTATTTACCTTATTTTTATTGCTGGATTTTTCACCTTTTTTAAGCGATCAACCTTCTGGTTGTTCATTTCAATATTCACGGCGACTGCTTTTGGAGTCACCTTTATTATTTTACAAACGTCATGGATCCAGGAGCGCCTGATCATCGTGTTTACACCGCTCCTCCTTGCATTTCTACTCCATGTGCTATATTATTCTTTTTCTCATTCACTTAAAAAATATGCCAGCGTTCTACTGTTCTTTTTTGCCATAATGCTAATTGCCAACATGGTACGAACGCTGACAAAAATCCCTGAGCAAGTGAAGGTTAATACACATTATATGTCTGGAGATAAATATTATGGATTTCCTGTGGACTGGATAAATTACCTTAAAATGACCAAATGGGTAAAGGACAACCTTCCGGATGATGCATATGTAGCATGTAGAAAACCAGGCATGGCATTTATATATAGTGGTGGAAAAGACTTCTATGGAATCTGGAATGTCCCAACCAATGATCCAGAAGTATTATACAAAAAATTGAAGGATGCAGGAGTTACGCACGTGATTATGGCCAATTTGCGCACCAATCCTGACGATCCAAATAGCAGGGTAATTAATACGATAAGCAGATACCTCAATGCCATAAATAATGCCTATCCCGGTAAACTTACACTGGTACACCAGATAGGTGATGAATGGCCTGCATCCATTTATAAATTGGATTGAATTTTTGAAGAAAAAGCCAACAAGTGACGCAAACAGAACATAAATTAAGAAGCAAAAGACGTAGAGACTTTTTTGATCATTTTGAAAAACTTGCTCCAGCACTGGAAAAGTATAGAAAGCGATATGCTTATTTCTGGAATGACATCGTGCGCTATTGCAATTATTTCATCCATGAGGATGATTCCGTACTGGAAATCGGGTGTGCTACTGGCGATATGCTTTCAAAAATGAATGGTAAGAAAAAAACCGGAATCGACTTCTCTCCAAAGATGATTGAAATTGCCAAAACCAATTTCCCGGAAATTAATTTTTACATTCAAGACGCAGAAGATCTCGATTTAGATGAAAAATTTGACACGATCGTATTATCGCACGTCACTGGTTATTTTGTAGATGTACTGAATGTTTTTAATTCCCTAACCAGTGTTTGTCATTCGAGAACAAGAATCATCATCAACTACTACAATTTTTTATGGGAGCCGATGCTGATATTTGGAGAATTTATTGGGATAAAGCAAAAAAGTCCAAGGCAAAACTGGCTGACCAAAAAAGACCTTCAGACATTTTTGTATATCGCCGGATACGAAACCTACCGATCTACACGACGCGTTTTGGTGCCGGTAAATATCCCGATCATTTCCTGGCTGTTGAACAAATTTATTGGCCGCTTACCTCTAATCAATAATCTCTGCCTAAACCAATATATGTTTGCGCGGCCCCTATCAACACTTCCTGAAAAGGAATATTCGACTACCATTGTGATTCCGGCTAGAAATGAAAGTGGTAATTTGGAAAATGCTTTAAAACGAATGCCTGCATTTGGCAAACGACAGGAGATTATTTTTATAGAAGGCAATTCCACGGATGATACATGGTCACAAATGCAACAACTGCCTTCAAAATATCCGCAATGGGATATAAAAATTGATCAGCAAACTGGCAAGGGAAAAGGTGATGCGGTGAGAAAAGGTTTTTCGCTGGCTACTGGCGATATTCTTATGATTCTCGATGCCGATCTTACGGTTCCTCCTGAGGACTTACCTTCTTTTTATTATGCCCTTACCAGGAATAAAGGCGAGTTTATAAATGGCTCTCGGTTGGTATATCCGATGGAGAAGAAGGCCATGCGGATGCTCAACCTACTTGGGAATAAATTTTTTAGCATCATGTTTTCATGGCTTTTGGAACAAAACATCAAAGATACATTATGCGGGACAAAAGTGATTTTTAAAAACGACTACGAAAAACTCATTAAGAATCGATCCTTTTTTGGTGAATTCGACCCTTTTGGCGATTACGACCTCATTTTTGGCGCATATAAACTGAACCTTAAAATTGTAGATTTACCAATCCGATACCGTGAGCGAGTTTATGGAGATACCAATATTTCCAGGTTTAGCCATGGATTTTTGTTGCTGAGAATGGTAGGGCATGCTGCACGTAAAATAAAATTTTATTAGGTAATTAAATATGAATTTTTTCATCAACAAACTGCCAATTACTAGGATCAAATTATGGATAGCAAGGGTACTTTTTCACCTCATAAAACCATTTTACGGCACCGAAAAAAGAATCGTAAAAAGAAACGGAATATACTTTGAAATCGATCTGACAGAAGGATTGGATCTTTCTCTGTTTTTGTTTGGCAATTTCCAAAAGCATGTTTCGGATAATAAATTTATTTCGCTGAAAAATAATGCTGTCGTCCTGGATGTAGGCGCCAACGTAGGAATTATGTCATTGCACTTTGCAAAAAGAATTGCTGAAGGTAGGGTTTACGCATTTGAACCGACACATTATGCCTATCATAAACTAAATCGAAATATGATGCTGAATCCGGAACTTGCTAAGCGCATCCTCCCGATTCAAACTTTTGTGTCCAGTATAAAAAATAAAGACATGGATATTCAGGCATTTTCCAGTTGGAAAATTGATAAAAAGGTAGGCTCAGACCAGCACCCTATTCATGGTGGTGCAGCTATGTCAACGGAAGGCGTACCGACCACAACCATCGATGAATTTGTTCAAACTCAAAAAATTGACACCATCGATTTTATAAAAATTGATACCGATGGCCATGAATATGAAGTGCTTTTAGGTGCAGAACAAACAATTAAATCTTTTAATCCTCAGATTATATTTGAACTTGGGCTTTATGTAATGGAAGAAAAAGGGATCAACTTTATGGATTATTGGCACTATTTTGAGGTTTTAAAATATTCACTAACCGATGCGGCAACCAACAAATTGATTACGAAAGAAAACTTTAAAAATAAGATCCCCAGAAAAGGGACTATCGATGTGTTAGCTATTTATCGACCTTAATTTGATATTGCAATCTATTTTGAATATCCTCTAATTTTTACATGGATTCCAAGCCTTTAAGTATACTCAAAAAACATTTCGGATACGATACTTTTCGCCCTGGACAGGAAAATATTATTCAGTCGGTCCTAAAACAAAAAGATAGCCTGGTGATCATGCCTACCGGTGGAGGGAAATCCATTTGTTTTCAGATTCCGGCCATTATCCTTGAGGGTACATTTGTGGTGATATCTCCGCTTATCGCCCTGATGAAAGATCAGGTAGAATCCCTTCGAGCCAATGGAATTGATGCAGCATATATCAACAGTACTTTGTCATCTGAAGAAGAAAAGGAGTTGATTATAAAAATGCGTGATGAGAAACTTAAACTCCTGTATCTTTCTCCAGAAAAATTGTTATCAGAATCCATGATTCGGATACTTAAAGAAATTAACGTCAGTGGATTTGCTATTGACGAAGCCCATTGTATTTCAGTTTGGGGTCATGACTTTCGAGAAGAATATAGCAAGCTCAATATCCTGAAAACACAATGGCCTAACGTACCGGTCATAGCACTTACTGCTACGGCAGATAAAATCACCCGGCGGGATATCATCAAACAATTGCATATCGATGAGGCCAATGTATTCATCAGCTCTTTTAACAGGCCCAATCTAAGTCTTCAGGTACAGCCAGGTCAAAAAGTATATCGACAGGTTAAATCTATTGTAGATCGACACAAAAATGAATCTGGAATAATCTATTGTCTTAGTAGAAAAAGTTGTGAAGAAGTGGCCTTGAAGCTAGGCCGTGATGGCTATAAAGCAGCTTATTACCATGCTGGTATGGAAACGGCAAAACGAACAAAAGTACAGGAAGATTTCATTAAGGACAATGTGCCCATTATCGTTGCTACTATCGCGTTCGGTATGGGTATTGACAAATCAAATATTCGTTTTGTGATTCATTATAACCTGCCAAAAAACATTGAAGGGTATTACCAGGAAATTGGACGAGGTGGCCGGGATGGATTACCTTGCGAAACGGTTTTGTTTTATAGTTTTCGTGATATAATGATCTTGCGTGACTTTGCGGAAGGAAGTAAACAGGCAGAACTTCAACTTGCAAAGTTGAAACGAATCCAACAATATGCCGAAGCTGAGGTTTGCAGGCGAAAAATTTTAATGGCCTATTTTGGAGAAGACTTAAAACAAGACTGCGGTAACTGCGACGTATGTCTAAATCCCCCTGAATCAAAAGATGCCACCATAACCATCCAAATGGCTCTTTCTGCATTGAAACGGCTAAAAGAGAAAATTGGAATTGGCGTGCTGATCGATGTATTACGTGGATCACAAAAATCCTATCTTTTTGAACAGGGATACAATCAAATCAAAACCTATGGAGTTGGAAAGGATATTAGTTATGAAGACTGGCAGCACTACATTTTGCAGATGCTTCATCATGGATTGATCGAAATCGCATACGATCAGAAACATGTATTGAAAATAACAGATGCCGGCAGCGACGTACTCTTCGGGAAACGAAAAGTGAATTTGGTTCTACCTTATGAAAAAGGGCATGAAGCTCATCTATACCTGAAAACAGAGCCTCAGAAAACCAAAAAACAGGAATTTGAAGAAGCACTATTTGATATCCTTCGAGTATTGCGTAAACAAATAGCTGATTCAAAAGGAGTTCCTCCATATGTCGTATTTCCAGATAATTCACTTAAGGAAATGGCTGCAGAACATCCCGTATCCATAGAAGAGATGGCTGAAATATCCGGAGTGGGCGAATTTAAGTTGGCAGAATATGGAACGGTATTTATCAATGAAATCCAGAATTATTTGGCAAAATCTGAAGTTCAGAATACTAGCATCAAAGGGAAGACTTACATTCAAACCTTACATTTAATAAAGGAAGGCAACTCAATTTCCGAGATTGCAAAAGCGCGAAATATCCATGAGACCACTGTCTACTCCCACATCGCTTACCTGGTAGAAAAACATTTGATAACCGACGTCAACGAATATGTTACAATAGAGGAAATCAATCAGATTCGTGGAGCGGTAGAAGCCACAGGTCAAAATACGATACTACGGCCTATATTTGATCACCTGGATGAAAAAATTGATTTCGGAAAAATAAGGCTTGGATTATCCTTCCTGAAAACTTCTGGTAATCAATAAAAAAGCAGCAACTAATTGATTATTTTTTTGGTTTTCTTCCAGACCCTTTACCTCCCTTTCCTCTGGTAAATTTCGGGCGTCCTCCTCCCAATTTCCATTCCGGACCAGGGCCCAATGCTTCCGGTAATTTCATGCGTTGAACCTTTCGCTCGATCAGTTTTTCAATCCGGTCAAACTTATACATATCATCTTCATTGACCAAAGTGAGAGCAACTCCTTTCGTGTCTGCACGCGCAGTTCGGCCAATACGATGCACATAATCCTCTGCATCCCCAGGTACATCGTAATTAATCACAAAATTGATGTCTTTGATATCTATACCTCTGCTCAGTACGTCCGTAGCAACCAACACCCTTGTCTTTTTTGACCTGAACCTTAGTAATACTTCTTCCCTTTCGTTTTGTTCCAGATCAGAGGATATTCCTTCAACATTGTACTCTTTGGATTTAAGTCCTCTGACTATTTCGTTTACCTTCTTCTTTGTTGATGTAAAAACCAGGACCGATTTTACCTCTGGCTTTTTCGAAATCAGACTATTAATCAATGGCGTTTTTTGAGCGTCATACGTAAGGCAGACTGCCTGAAGTACTCCTTCTGCCGGCTTGGATATCGAAATGCTTATTTCTACAGGGTCTTTCAAAATTTTTTTTGCCAGATCTCTTATTTTAGATGGCATGGTTGCACTAAACATCAAAGTCTGGCGCTCCTTGGGCAAATAAGTGATTATTTTTTGAATATCTTCATGAAATCCCATATCCAGCATCCTGTCAGCCTCATCTAATATCAGATGTTGCAGGTGGTTAAAATTTACATAGCCCATGTTTAGGTGTGAAATTAATTTACCTGGTGTAGCTACGATGATTTCTGCCCCCTCAGTGAGTGCTTTCTTTTGTGTTTCCCAATCCTGTCCTTCTCCTCCCCCATACACTGAAAGCGAAGTTACATGAGTGAAATAAGAAAAACCTTCGATTTGCTGATCGATTTGAATGGCTAATTCTCGTGTGGGCACAATGATCAAAGTATTAAGTTGGTCGTGTTTATCCGTGAGATTGTGTAAAATTGGCAATAGAAAAGCTGCAGTTTTTCCAGTACCGGTTTGTGCGCTGGCAATAAGATCCTTCCCTTCCATAATTACCGGAATGGCCTGTTCCTGGATCGGTGTAGCTTCATCAAATCCCATGTAAGACAAGGCCTCCATGAGGTGCTCATTCATTTTAAAATCTTCAAATTTCATAGTATTGTATATTTCCCTTCAGCTCTTTTTTGCACAATCCGCAAAGCTATTGATTAAAATCATCAATTAATCTGTAAAACAAGATTATTTGATTTTAGTATCATAAGGGTGAGTTGTTGATAATGGGTAAATTATACCTGGTACCTATAACTAAAAAACCAACGGAATGACTCCATTGGTTTTGTTATATTTTAGAAATAGTATTTGCTACAAATGAATTACTTCCCCATAGGCCGCTGCTGCAGCTTCCATAATTGCTTCAGACATAGTAGGGTGCGGATGAACTGTTTTGATGACTTCATGACCAGTGGTTTCCAATTTTCTTGCTGATACTACTTCAGCAATCATTTCTGTTACATTTGCTCCGATCATATGCGCGCCGAGCCATTCACCGTATTTTGCATCAAAAATCACTTTTACGAAACCTTCTTTAGCTCCAGCTGCACTGGCTTTTCCTGATGCAGAGAATGGAAATTTCCCTACCTTTATTTCGTAACCTGCTTCTATGGCTGCCTTTTCAGTATATCCAACAGAGGCAATTTCTGGATTACAATATGTACAACCCGGGATATTTCCATAATCCAATGGTTCAGGATTCATCCCGGAAATTTTTTCAACACAAATAATTCCTTCAGCAGAAGCTACGTGTGCCAGAGCGGGTCCTTTAACGATATCACCAATGGCATAAATACCTGGTATATTTGTGTGATAGAAATCATCAACCAATACCTTTCCGCGGTCAGTAGCTACGCCAACCTCTTCAAGTCCGATGCCTTCCACATTGGTAGAAACACCAACAGCAGAAAGTACAATATCACATTCCACTAGTTCTTCCCCTTTCGGAGTTTTTATAGAAACTTTGCATTTTTTGCCAGAAGTATCCACTTTGGTGACTTCAGAACTCTTCATTACATTGATTCCGGATTTTTTATAGGAACGCTCCAATTGTTTGGATACTTCTTCGTCCTCCACGGGAACAATGTTTGGAAGAAATTCGACTAAAGTTACTTTCGTGCCAATAGCATTGTAGAAGTAAGCAAACTCAGAACCAATCGCACCAGATCCGACAATCACCATGGATTCCGGTTGCTTTTCGAGTGTCATAGCTTTTCTGTAACCAATAATTTTTTTGCCATCTATTTTCAGATTTGGCAACTCACGTGATCTCCCACCGGTGGCAATAATAACGTGATCTGCCTGATAAATTGTTTTGGCTCCTTTATCATCTTCTACCTCAACAGACTTCCCTGCTTTCACTTTACCAAATCCGGATATAACATCAATTTTATTTTTCTTAAAGAGAAAAGTAATCCCTTTACTCATACCAGCCGCCACATCTCTGCTACGTTTTACTATACCATCAAAATCGATGCTGGCATCTTTCACATTTATTCCATAGTCACTGGCATGGTTGATGTATTCGAAAACCTGCGCACTTTTCAAAAGCGCTTTCGTAGGAATACATCCCCAGTTCAAACAAATGCCACCTAGTTCAGCGCGTTCCACCACAGCTACTTTCATTCCTAACTGAGATGCTCTGATTGCAGCTACATAGCCTCCAGGGCCACTTCCAATTACGATAACATTATATTTTGCAGACATAAATGTGATTTTTCTATAAAAAGAATTGATTTAGAATGGCAAATTTAAAGGATTTGGATTTAGTAAAAAAATTATGGAAAATCTTAATGATAAGTTGAAAATGGAAAACTTTACGGCCCTTTCCGGGAATTTATTAAAACGTTGGTAAACATCCCAAAAAAACAACCAACAAAGTGAATGTCAACATTTTTATCAAACGAACCATTTAGGATAACTAATGAAGCCATACCTAATAGCTCATAGCAACAATTTTTATCCTTAATCGCTCTAAATAATTTAAGGGAAATTTGTTGAATTGAATAATCCGATTTATACATTAGCGGCTTATTTATTGCTTGATTTTTTAGTCGATTCATCTGTTTGCATTTTTAAATAAATAGTTTGGAAGATGAGAATAAATTGGACTTTAAGCGTTTGCCTCACGACATTGATCTTCTGTTTTTTGTCGAATCAATTGTTCTCTCAATCTGGTCAGGTACACAAATCTCGTTTTGATAAATTTATATTTGGCGGTCCAAATTTGGGTTATTTGAGAGGTACGTTATATTTTAAAGATCCCGAAAGATATCAGCAACCGAACATCGGGTTTACTATTGGTGTGGGCACCAACTACACGATTAGTGATCGATTTGTACTATCAACCATGCTCATGATGGAAGAGAAAGGTTCAACGCTCCACATTTCCTACAATGGTGGTCAGATCGTTGACAAGTATAATATAACATTTCAAGATTTTACATTATGCTTGCTCTCGGTTTATAAGTTAGGCAGAGCCAGAAATATTGGAATTGGCGCGGGGTCTTTTTTAAGCTATCTATACAAAAATACAGTTGACACATATTCCTACCCACCTCCGCAATACTTTCCAGACGACCAGACATGGGAAAATGTCGATTTTGAATTTGGCATTTCAGTGATGGTAGAATATAAAATTAATATAAACCCCAATTTTTCTTTAGACTTAAAGCTGCTAAATCAATTGGGCTTAACAAATACAAAGAATTCTAAGAAATATCCAGTCTATGGTGTCTTGAAAACAAATGCAACTGCCCTGTTGGTTGGTATCAACTATTCTTTGTAATTTATTTTTATAAACAATAACAGGATGAAAAAGCTACTCATTCTGAAGGCGGTCTTCCGATCATCCTTTCCGATTTTTCATAAAACGTATTTTCATGTATTTCACCAAAATTGATATAACTTTTCACCCCTCCCCACAATAGTGCATTGTTCGTAATCCGAATTGTGGAATAAATAATCATTATGGAAATCAAAATATAATTCAGGTAGGAAGGGAAACTCATTTTACGCGAAATTTCATTAAACACAACTACAAAAGCCAATAATAAAATAGGTACCACTATGGAAATAAACCTACCCATATTTGATGGATCTCCAGGAATAATAATCCAAACACTCAAATAAAGCAATGAGGTCAAAAGCATCGTTTTAAGGAATGAATTATCTTTTGTACCAAATACTATAAAGGCGGTAATTGAAAGCAATCCAAAAGTTAGAATTAGTGAAAGGGGAGAAAAAAATAATGATGGATAAAAAACGCTCCCGACTTCATTTAATACCAAATGGAAATTTTTTAAAGGAGTAAAATAAGGTATAAGTTCAGAAATCATATATAATCTTGATTCAAGGATTATGCGGTTTACATTCCAAAATAGAAACCCGGAAATAGAAACGATGAAACAGATTATCACGGATTTGTAATGCTTTCTTTGGTAAACATTGAATATGAATAGGGCGAAATAGAATGAAGTAATTAAAAAAATACCTGCATTACGCTCTATCAACATCAAAAATGATGGAAAGACTGAAATCAAAAGCCATTTTAACTTGTTTGTAAGAAGATATTTTTCAACACAAAGAATCACAATACTAAACAATACTAAAAAGAGTAGTTCAGACCATATAAAGACAGTAATCATCAAAATATGAGTTGATAGCGAAAGCAGGATCATAAAGAGTAAAAGGTGATTTCGGTTTTTAAAGTATTTGGCTGCTATAAAATGCCAAATAATAAATAATGATATAGCCAGCAGATAATGGAAATACTTTATGAATATCAAGCTATTTGGTCCCTGAAACCAGCTGAGCACAAGTGGATAAAGTGGTGGCCAATAAACTAATTGTTTATTTTTCCATATGCTTATAAATCCATTTTGATAAATTTGCCCTGCAATCTTTTGGTAATGATGCGAATCTGCCGTAAAATTCATTCCATTTTTTGTACTCAAAAAATAAAAAAAAGAAAATAGCAGTGTTGCTAAAAATGTTGGAATTAGAATAATATACTTTTTTTTCAAAATAAATATTCAAATATGAAATTACTAGAAGGAAAAATAGCACTTGTCACCGGAGCTTCCAAAGGAATCGGTAATGCCGTCGCTAAAAAATTTGCTGAAAATGGAGCAAACGTTGCATTTACTTATCTTTCAAGTGTTGAAAAAGGAGAAGCTCTTGAAAAGGAACTTGCCTCCATGGGTGTAAAAGCCAAAGGATATCGATCTGATGCTTCAGATTTTGGTGCTGCTGAACAGTTGATCAACGCTGTGGTAGAAGATTTTGGCGGGTTGGATGTACTCGTTAATAATGCTGGTATCACCAAAGACACGCTCCTGATGCGCATGACAGAGGAAATGTGGGATACGGTCATCAACGTTAACCTGAAATCGTGCTTTAACACTGTCAAAGCGGCGACTCGTACTTTCATGAAACAAAAGAGTGGTTCCATAATCAATATGACCTCTGTAGTAGGGATCAAAGGCAATGCCGGTCAAGGTAACTATGCAGCTTCCAAAGCTGGAATCATCGGCTTTACTAAATCTGTTGCTCTAGAACTTGGCAGTCGAGGGATCCGTAGCAATGCCATTGCTCCGGGATTTATCGAGACAGAAATGACTGCAGTATTGGACGAGAAAATGGTACAAACCTGGCGAGATGCCATTCCATTGAAAAGAGGCGGAACACCAGAAGATGTTGCCGA
>JAHEMV010000462.1 GCA_024643455.1 Cytophagales bacterium | reverse complement strand
CATCATCAAATTCAAGACCCGATCCTTTAAATACAGAATGAAAATCTCCCTGCATTTGATTGTTGATCGCTTTCCTGATTTGAATCTGGTACTTCCGCAGCTTTTTAACAATCTCCCTCATTGACTCGTATTTGGCTTTAAAATTAGAACTTATTTAAGTAATTTTCACCCGTGAAAAAAGTTTTTTTAATCCTGATCATTTGTCTCTGTACCTTTTGTGCCAAGAAAAAGGCCGTAAATCCCAAAGGCCTGTATTCTATGGAGCAAGTGGCTGTTTTTCTTAAAGATTTGTATATGCTGGAAACAAGGGTAAAGGAATTAAAACTTACCAATGATTCTACAAAAGTGATTTTTGCCTTTTATGAAAAAAAACTTTTTGAGGAACATCAGATGGAGGATTCGCTATATCGTGAAAGCTTCAAATATTATATGGACGATATAAAAGGGCTCACTCACATTTATGAAATTATCGCCGATAGTCTTAGCCTTGAAGAGCGTTTGTCAATAACTCCGAAATATGACTCGGCAGATTTAAGCGAAATGTAATCCCCCCACATGCTATACCCTCATGATATTGAGTACAAGTTGGGTTTCGATAAAATCCGTGAATTCCTTAAAAGCCGATGTTCCGGAGAACAAGGCCAAAATAATGTAAACAAAATTCGATATTCCACCAATAAAACACTTATTCTGAAGCTTTGTCATCAGACAGAAGAGTATATGAAAATGGTGGTGTCTGGTGAAAAAATTCCTTCGCTCAATTATCCTGAAATTGATCGAAGTATTGAAAAATTGAATGTGCAAGGCATTTTTTTGGAAATTGAGGAAGTAGTTGACATTCATAAGACTTTAAAAATTTTAGTTGAGTGGGTCAGGTTTTTAAATAGTAGAAACGAACGGTATCCTGAGGTTTCCATTCTGGTTCAAAACATTGATATCGATCCGCAGCTGGTAAAAAAAATTGAAGAATGCATCGATGAAAAAGGAGAGATCAGAGCAAACGCTTCACCGGAACTCAGAAAAATAAGGTCAGAAATACACAAAAATGAACAGATAGCCAGGCGGACACTTGATCGGGTTATCCGCGAAACAAGGAAAGCCGAGATGTCTCCGGAAGATAGCTCACTGACCATACGAAATGGGAGATTGGTAATCCCAGTCAAATCGGAATATAAGCGAAGTATTAAAGGATTTATCCATGATGCGTCGGCTTCCGGGAATATTATATTTATAGAACCAGCAGAAGTGTTGGAATTAAATAATGATCTCAAGGAACTTTCCTACAGCGAAAAAAGGGAAATCATTCGAATTCTTACAAACCTAACCAATGAAATCAGGAAATATATTCCTGGAATTTTCCAGGGGAATAAGTTTCTGGGAATTATTGACCTCATAAAAGCCAAGGCATTACTTTCCATAGAATTTGATGGCATTGTTCCGGAATTGAATACCGAAACGGCAATGGAATGGATTGGAGCAATAAACCCAATACTTAAGAAATCGCTGATAAAACAGCACAAACAAATTGTACCACTAACTATTCGTCTCGATTCTTCAAACAGAATAGTCGTGATTTCCGGGCCAAATGCCGGGGGTAAATCAGTCTGTCTAAAAACGGTGGGATTATTGCAATATATGTATCAATGCGGTATCCCAGTGCCGATTAAGGAAGGGTCAAAAGCAACCATTTTTAAAAATATTTTTATCGATATCGGTGATGAGCAATCCATGGAGGATGATTTGAGTACGTATAGTTCTCATTTAAAATCCATGGATTTCTTTATAAAAAATACAAATCATGGGACTTTATTCCTGATTGATGAGTTTGGTTCCGGGACCGATCCTCAATTTGGCGGAGCGATTGCTGAAGCCATTCTTGAGCAGCTCACCAGGTCGAAAGGTGCTGGCATTATAACAACACATTATAATAACCTGAAGAAAATGGCTGATGTAACGGCTGGTCTCATAAACGGAAGGATGCGTTTTGACGTGAAAAAGCTTGAGCCACTTTACCAACTCGAAATAGGGAAACCCGGGAGTTCGTTTGCCTTAGAAATTGCGGAGAAAATTGGTTTACCTCATCCCTTGATTCAGTCGGCCAAGAAAAAAGTGGGGACAGATGCAGTTGAACTGGACAGACTTCTGAGTGAGCTGGAAGAGGAAAAAAAGTATTTTGAAGAACAGGGAAAGAAATTTGAAATTCAGAATACACTTCTGGAAAAAACAATTGCAAATTATAAAGAACTCCATTCCGATCTCGATGATCGAAAAAAAGAGATTTTAAATGAAGCAAAAGTAGAAGCCAAAAATTTACTTAAAGAAACCAATCAACGGGTAGAAAATCTGATAAGGGAAATTAAGGAACACAAAGCTGAAAAAGAAGTAACAAAAAAATCACGTGAGGACGTACGGGTTTTTGAGAAGGAAATACGGATTGAAAAAGTCAGGAGGAAAGAAAAGGAAATAAAGGTAATTGGAGGTGAGATTATTTCGGGAAGTTATGTTAGAATAAAAGGCCAGCAATCAATCGGCGAAGTGATTAAAATAAACAAGCAGGATGCTGAGGTAATGTTTGGTGATTTGAAATCAAAAGTAAAGTTGAACAGGCTGGAGGCAGTTTCCAGAGGTCAATTCAAAAAGATTGAGAAAGAATCGTATTCCCGGATCCAGGGCATTAACCTTAATGAACGTAAAGCCAATTTTAGCCCTGACCTCGATCTGCGTGGTAAAAGAGCAGAAGAAGCGCTCATGGTTTTAGGAGGTTTTTTAGATGACGCCATCCTTTTTGGTACACCGATGGTGCGCATAATCCATGGAAAAGGTGATGGTATTTTGAGACAGGTTTTACGGGAAGAACTGAAATCCTATAAAGAGGTAAGTACAGCACATGATGAACATGCTGACCGCGGTGGTGCAGGAATCACGGTTATTGAATTTAGATAGGATCTTATTTTATTTCAAATTGATCCCAATCCATGTAAGCCGGGAATTTTTTTCTGAATTCCTGAAGCTCATCAAAGTTCAGTTCTGTTGTTTCAATATGTTGTCTATCGGAAACTGAATTCAAAGCCTGGCCTTTGAAATCAAATACTATGGAATGCCCGTCATATTCTATTCCTTCTCCATCTGAACCGGTCCGATTTAGTCCAATGGAAAAGCACTGATTTTCCAGTGATCGTGCTTTAAGTAGGCTATTCCAAACATCAGTTCTGGGTTTTGGCCAGTTAGCAACATAGATCAATAAATCATAACTTAATTGGCCTGATTCTTTGTCAAATTGGTTTCGACTCCAAATAGGAAAACGTAAGTCATAACAGACCAGCGGCATGATCTTCCATCCGCGAAAATTCCGAATTAATCTTTTTTTTCCATGGGTATAAATGAGGTGTTCGTTTCCCATCCGAAACAGGTGTCTTTTGTCGTAGAAATCAAAACTTCCGTCAGGCTCTATCCAATAAAGTCGATTGTAGTATTTTGATGATTCTTTGACGATATAGCTCCCAACAATAGCAGCGTCTTTTTGCCGTGCCATCTGGCTCATCCATCGAAATGTTTTGAAGTTTGTAGGTTCAGCAAGCTTTTCTGCATTCATTGTAAAGCCAGTATTGAACATTTCAGGAAGAATAATGATATCAGTCGGGCCCTCTATTTCCCAGATTTTCTCCTCAAACATAGCAAGGTTTGCGTCAATATCCTGCCAGTAAAGATCGGATTGGATTAGGGAAGTTTTTATGGTATTCAATCTGATATTATTTTTTTGCAGGGAAGCTCATTCGATAATCCACCTTCACAATGCCTTTACTAATATTGGTAAGTTTACTTTTAAGTAATCTTTTTTTGAAAGCAGTTAAGTGGTCAGTAAACAAAATACCCTCGATATGGTCGTATTCATGCTGTATTATCCTTGCTTGCATACCATTAAATTCTTCAGTATGCTCATTCCAGTTTTCATCGAAATAATGAATTTTTACTTTCTCTGGACGTATCACATCTTCCCGAATAGTGGGGATACTTAAGCATCCCTCTTCAAATGCCCACTCGTCTCCAAACTCTTCTACAATTTCCGGATTGATAAAAACCTGCTTCCATTCTCCAATTTCTTCATCCTCCAGCGGAGTAGCATCAGCAACAAACATACGGATGCTTTTTCCGATTTGAGGGGCAGCAAGACCTATTCCTGAAGCATTATGCATGGTCTCAAACATATCTTCAGCCAATTGCTTTACATCAGTTCCATCTTTTTCAATTATCTGAGCCTTCTTTTTTAAAACGGGATTTCCGTACGCGATAATAGGGTAAACCATCAACTATTTTTTTATTAAGCCACAAATTTACGAAACCTGCATGAAAATGCCGCCGTAAATTTTTATCAACATTTTTTGTAGTATTGTTAATTATTCAACTTCATTAATATGAAATATGTTAAAACAACTCTTTTTAATTAT
>JAHEMV010000045.1 GCA_024643455.1 Cytophagales bacterium | reverse complement strand
TTTAATATAAAAAATTTCTAATTTCTCAATGATAATGCTTTTACCATCGTGATCCCTAAATCTGCTGGTGATTCTACAACAAAAAGTCCACACTCTTTCATTATCTTCATTTTTGCTTCAGCAGTATCTGCTGCGCCTCCAATGATTGCTCCGGCATGCCCCATTCGCCTTCCTGGAGGCGCTGTTTGACCTGCAATAAATCCGACAACTGGTTTAGTGCCATGTTTTTTGATCCAATTCGCAGCTTCTGACTCCATACTTCCACCAATTTCTCCAATCATAATAATACCTTCTGTCTTAGGATCTTCCATAAGCAATTTTACTGCATCAAGTGTTGTAGTACCAATGATCGGATCACCGCCTATCCCAATACATGTAGATTGCCCCAAACCGGCTTTGGTGATCTGGTCTACAGCTTCATAAGTTAGCGTTCCGGATCGTGAAACAATACCTATAGTTCCTTTTTTATGAATAAATCCTGGCATTATACCAACTTTTGCTTCACCAGGAGTGATGACACCCGGGCAATTTGGTCCAACCAGGGTGACGTCTTTATTTTTAATTAGATTTTTAACGATCAGCATATCTCTGACAGGGATTCCTTCGGTGATGGTGATGACCAATTTAATTCCTGCATCAACAGCTTCCAAAATAGCATCAGCAGCAAATGGAGGTGGTACAAATATTATACTAACATTTGCCCCAGTTTTTTCAACACCTTCACTAACAGAATTAAATACGGGTTTTCCCAGATGCAATTGGCCACCTTTGCCTGGAGTTATTCCACCAACGACGTTGGTGCCATATTCAATCATCTGTTGTGCATGAAATGTACCTTCAGATCCGGTAAAACCCTGAACTAATACTTTCGAATCCTTGTTTACTAATACGCTCATTTAATTTTAATTTTAAAAACAAAAATATAATAATAAACTACCATAGCAAATGTTTTAAAGGCTGAATAATAGATTTTGGCAATTGGTAGAATTGTAAATTTAAAAATGTGGTATTTTCATCGTATAATACCTTATCTGTTCAAAATAATGACCAAGTAATGACATTTATTAAAGAATCAAGGAGACAAAAGTTACATGAGATAATATTTGAAGCTGATACATTTTGGGGGAAGTCTTTTGACCTACTTTTAATTGTAGCAATTTTGACTAGTGTGTTGGTTGTAATGTTGGAAAGCGTTCAAAGTCTCAACATTAAATATGGCCAAATTTTCAAGATTGTTGAGTGGGTTTTCACCTTATTGTTTACCCTGGAATATATTGCTCGGATCATCGCTTTGAACAAACCGATCTACTATATCAAAAGTTTTTATGGAATAATTGATCTTTTATCCATTCTTCCGACTTTTTTGAGTCTTTTATTTGTTGGGGCACATGCATTGATTGTATTACGAATTATGCGTCTTTTAAGGATTTTTCGCGTACTAAAACTTGTCCGTTTTTTCTCAGAAGCAAATAAACTTTTTTCGGCATTACAATCCAGTTTGCCAAAAATTACAGTTTTCCTGTTGAGTGTCGTATGTATAACCCTTATCGTGGGTACCATGATGTATATTATTGAAGGTGGTGAAAATGGATTCACAAGTATACCTAGAAGTATATATTGGGCTATTGTTACTATGACTACTGTCGGATATGGTGACATTGCTCCTGTAACTGTGCTTGGGCAAACACTTGCTTCTTTCATTATGATTCTTGGTTATGGAATAATTGCCGTTCCAACAGGGATTGTGACTTCGGAGATCCATCGTGCAAAAAATAAAGAAATTAGTAGGCAATCATGCCCTTCTTGTGGTGGCGAAGGACATGATATCGATGCAGTCTTTTGTAAATTCTGCGGTGATAAATTATAGAGATATTTATTCATCAAAAAAATAAAAAATCCATGTTGCATTTGAACTTTATTAAGTGATTATCCTTGCTTTGTACTTTTGAGCGATCTCGCATCTTTAAACCCTTAATTTTTTCTTTAAATACCAGTTCTTACGGTTTTTAATATTCTAAAAACCATTATGAATCAGCTATTCTGATTATAGATCTCACTTCAGCTATCATTCACTAACTATGTTTTCTTTTTTAATAAAATATTTACTGTTAAAGGATTTATTGGCAGCAATATTTTGTTACCTAATAAGACAAAAACGTTCATTTTTTTAATCAGGAAATTTTTTAGGGTACAATTAATTCTTATCAAATCATTTCACATCAACAATAGAAGTTATGGACAAAACATTAGATGCCATCATCAAAAAATATAATGAGGACAAAACACGATTGATGGATATCTTAATTGATACACAGGATGCATTTGGTTTTATTCGCGAAGAAGCGGCTGACCAAATAGCGGAAACATTAGATATTTCAAGAGTAGATTTAGAGCAAACAATTTCATTTTATCACTTTTTCTCACAGCAATCAAGAGGTAAGTACACTATTTACCTTAATGATAGTGCAGTTGCCTTTATGCATGGGCGAAGAGAAGTGGCAAAGACTTTTGAGAAAGAAGCCGGTTGTAAGTTTGGGCAGGTATCGGAAGATGGACAAATTGGGCTATTTAATACTTCATGCATAGGCATGAATGATCAGGAACCGGCAGCAATTATAAATGGTGTTGTTTTTACCAGGCTTACTCCTTTTAGAGTAAAAGAAATCGTGAAAGATATCCGTGATGGAGTGAAAGTTGAAGATATGTTTCAGGCAAGCTACGGTGACGGTAACAATTGTTCTGATCTTATCAAGGCCGTGGTCAACAATCATATCATGAAAAAAGGTCCAATTCTTTCTTCTGACAATTCTTCCGGGGAGGCAATTAAAAAGGTTATTTCAATTAACCCACAAGATGTAATTGAGGAAGTGAAATTGTCTAATATTCGGGGAAGAGGAGGCGCGGGTTTCCCTACCGGACTAAAATGGGATTTTTGCCGAAAATCAAAAGGAGAAACACGATATGTTTTTTGTAATGCTGATGAGGGGGAACCGGGCACATTCAAAGACAGAGTTATACTTACCGAAAGGCCACGCTTACTTTTTGAAGGAATGGTAATTGCCGGTTATGCAATTGAAGCTTCAGAAGGCATTCTATATCTACGATACGAATATAAATACCTTCAAAAATTTTTGGAGAGTATTCTTGAAGAGATGAGGTATAAACATCTGATTGGTAAAAATATAGGAGGTAAAGAAGGATTTAATTTTGAAATCAGAATTCAATTTGGAGCAGGGGCTTATGTCTGTGGAGAAGAATCAGCACTGATCGAGTCTGCTGAAGGAAAGCGCGGAGAGCCTAGAGACCGACCTCCTTTCCCTGTTGAAAAAGGCTATTTAGGACAACCGACAATCGTAAATAACGTGGAGACACTTTGCGCTATTGTCAAGGTTGTTATTAAAGGTGGTGAATGGTATAAAAGCTTTGGCACCATCGAATCAACCGGGACCAAGCTACTGTCTGTATCAGGAGATTGCCGCTTTCCTGGTGTTTATGAGGTAGAATGGGGATTTTCAGTTATTGATATTCTTGAAATGGTGGGAGGAGAGCAGGTTCAGGCTGTTCAGGTAGGAGGACCATCAGGCTCATGTATCGGGCCAAACGAATTTGAACGAATATTAGGTTATGAAGATCTCTCTACTGGGGGGTCTATGATTATTATCAATAACCGAAGAGATCTTTTAAAAGAAATCGTATTAAACTTCACTAATTTTTTCATTGAAGAGTCATGTGGCTCTTGTACTCCGTGCCGTACGCTCCCTATCCTGATGAAAGATAAGTTGATAAAAATAATTGAAGGGAAAGGTGTCATGCAGGATCTGATGGATATCGAAAGATGGAGTGGAATAATGAAGGCTAATCGATGCGGGTTGGGTCACACTGCATTAAATCCAATTTTATCAACATTGAAAAATTTCAGACATCTCTACCTAAATAAAATCCAGAGGGAAGTGGAATTTGATACCGGATTCAGACTTGACGAAGCTGTCAAAGTTGGGAAATTGATAACAAACAGAAACTAAGTAAATACAAAATGAATCAACTTATAGAATTTAAAATAGATGGGAAAGAATGTATGGGGCAAAAAGGTCAAAGTATTGTTGATGCAGCAAAGGACAACCATATATATATCCCGACACTTTGTAATATTCCAGGCATTAAACCGCGGGGCGCATGCCGAATATGTAGCGTTCGGGTAAATGGCCGATTGATGACTGCTTGTACGTCACCAATAGCTGAGGGCATGGATATTGAAAGTAAAACTCCAGACATCGAAAATCTGCGTAAAGCTATAATTGAATTGCTTTTTACCGAGGGCAATCATTTTTGTCCTTCTTGTGAAAGAAGTGGGAATTGTGAATTACAGGCTTTAGGATACCGATATCAAATGCTTGTGCCAAGATTTAAATTTCAATTTACACAAAGAACGGTTGAAGCGTCACATCCAAAACTTATCAAAGACCATAACCGATGTATACTATGTAAGCGATGTATCCGGGCGATAAAAGATGAAAAAGGAAGAAGTCTTTTTGCTTTTGGTAAACGTGGTCATCATGTTCAAATCAATATTGATACAAAGTTATCTAAGAATATGACAGATAATGAAGCAAAAGAAGCAACGGAAATATGTCCAGTAGGAGCCATACTTTTGAAAAAAGGAGATGGATTCTGTGATCCTATTGGAAAGAGAAAGTATGATCATTATGCTATTGGAAGTGAAATTGAAACTTTAGAAAAGTAAGAAAATGAGCAAGACAATAATAGCAACAACATCATTGGCTGGCTGTTTCGGTTGCCATATGTCTCTTTTGGATATAGATGAAAAGATTCTGGATCTCATTGAATTGGTAGAATTTAATAAATCGCCTATCAATGATATTAAGGAATTTACTAAAATGTGTGATATCGGACTCATTGAAGGAGGATGTTGTAATGATGAAAATGTACATATCCTCAAGGATTTCAGGGCTCATTGCAAAATATTGGTTTCAGTCGGCGAATGTGCCATTATGGGAGGTTTGCCTGCTCTTAGAAATAATATTCCCCTGCAAGAATGTCTTGAGGAAGCTTATCTAAACGGCCCTTCCGTTATGGGTAACAATGAGAATGCAGTAATACCGAATGATGAAGAACTGCCTGTCATTTTGAATAAAGTTTATCCTTGTCATGAGGTAGTAAGGATTGATTATTATTTGCCCGGATGTCCACCAAGAGCTGAATTAATATGGGAAGCACTTTTGGCTCTGGTGACAGGAGATCCTTTGAAGTTGCCTTATGAAGTTGTAAAATTTGATTAATAAAAATTCCTAAAAACAATGGGACAAAAATTAACAATAGAACCTGTTACGAGGGTAGAAGGTCATGGAAAAGTAACCATTCATTTGGATGATGATAATAATGTAATACAAAGTCGCCTGCATATTGTGGAGTTTAGAGGATTTGAACGGTTTGTACAGGGACGACCTTATTGGGAGGCTCCCGTATTAGTACAAAGATTATGTGGAATTTGCCCGGTAAGTCATCATCTGGCAGCCGCAAAAGCGTTGGATGTGATCGTAGGTGTGGGTCCTGAAAGGTTGACGGAAACAGGAGAAAAAATGAGGCGATTGATGCACTATGGTCAAATTTTTCAGTCTCATGCCCTTCACTTTTTCCATCTGGTAAGCCCTGATTTACTTTTTGGAATTGATGCAAATCCTGGAAAAAGAAATGTAATCGAAGTCGCCAATGAGTTTCAGGAGTTAGCCGTTCAAGGAGTGATGATGCGTAAGTTCGGCCAGGAAATTATCAGAGCGACTGCTGGAAAGAAAATTCATGGAACCGGAGCAATCCCTGGAGGAATAAATAAAAATTTGTCAATTGAGGAGCGCGATTTTTTTGTTAAAGGAAGCGATTTGCAAAATATTGATAAAATGATCGAATGGTCCAAAGATGCGCTAAAATTATTCAAAGGGTATCATCAGGAAAACAGAAAATTGGTTGACACTTTTGCTGCGTTTCCATCAAATCATTTAAGCCTGGTAAGGAAAGATGGTGCGTTGGATTTTTATCATGGGGTGTTGCGAGCGATTGATGAAAAAGGAAATAAAATTCTGCACGATATCGATTATCAAAACTATCTCGATTATATCGGTGAAGAGGTAAAAAGCTGGAGTTACATGAAATTTCCATTCCTAAAAAGCATTGGAAAAAAAGAGGGTTGGTATCGTGTAGGCCCCTTGGCCCGATTGAATACCTGTGACTTCATTCCTTCACCATTGGCACAAAAGGAATTTGAAGAATTTAAAGCTTACACACAAGGGAAACCAAATAATATGTCAATGCACATGCACTGGGCTCGATTGATCGAAACACTTCATGCTGCCGAAGTGATGCGTGATCTGCTCAATGATTCAGATCTCCAAGGAAAGGACCTTGTTGCCAAAGGGACGAAATGCAGTGAAGGTGTAGGCGTAATCGAAGCACCCAGGGGCACTTTATTTCACCATTATAAAATTGATAAAAATAACCTGATCACGATGTGTAATCTTATTGTTTCTACGACAAACAATAATGAACCCATGAATCGGGCTGTGCGGCATGTTGCCGATGAGATGATTTCTGGACAAAGATCGATAAAGGAAGGCATGCTTAATGCTGTTGAAGTTGCGATAAGGGCCTATGATCCTTGTCTAAGCTGTGCCACACATGCAATCGGTAAAATGCCATTGGAAATCAGTTTGTTAGATAAAAATGGAGTTATTCTGGATAAACTTCACAATTGAAAAAGGTTTTGATATATGGATATGGGAATCCTGGACGTCAGGATGATGGTCTTGGTGTTTTTTTAGCCGATCAACTGGAAGAAATAGCGCCAAAAAAAGGCCTGAAATCCATGAATTTTGATTCCAATTATCAATTGAATATTGAGGATGCATTGACAATTAGCAAATATGATATGGTCGTATTTGCTGATGCCAGTATGGAGGAAATACAGGATTTTAGCCTTTCAAGGGTAAGACCAAATCATAAGATTGAATTTACCATGCATTCCACGTCACCGGAATTTATTTTGTACTTATGCCAATCACTTTACAATAAGTATCCATTGACATTTTTAATCCATATTAAAGGTTACGAGTTTGACTTTATGGAACCGATTACAGAAAGTGCAAAAGAAAATCTTGAAAAATCCATTCGTTTTTTAATAGACTCTTTTTCAAAATCTAGTATGCCTGTGGATTTATTTGATCAATTTATAATTGAATGTAATAACAATTTAAAATCAGTTTATCATGAATCTGGAAACAACATTAATGGGTTTAAAGCTTAAAAATCCCATAATTATAGGAAGTTCATCTTTGACCGATTCAGTTGCTAATGTAAAAAGGATAACCGATGCAGGAGCTGGAGCAGTTGTTTTGAAATCCTTATATGAGGAACAAATTATGGTGGAGACCAATCAAAATGTAGGCAAAACAGAAATGTATCAATCTTATCCAGAAGCAATGGAATATGTACATACTTTTGCCGGAGAGGAAGGTATGAATGATTACCTGGAATTGATCAAGGGTTGCAAAAAGAAAGTAGACATACCTGTGATCGCAAGTATCAATTGTTTCTCTCTGAATAACTGGATAAATTTTTCTAAAGAAATAGAAGAAGCCGGTGCAGATGGTCTGGAATTAAATATCAGTATTTTCCCAGAAGATGAAAAGCTTGAATCTGCAACAATTGAAAATGAATATTATAAAATAGTAAAGTCAATTAGAGAAATTGTCAAGCTACCGATAGCAGTAAAAATGAATTCATATTTTACGAATATCAAGTTGGTTGCTAAAAAAATAGAGGAATCCGGTGCTTCCGCATTGGTATTATTCAATAGATATTATCGTCCGGATATTGACATAGACTATCTGCATATGATCACCCGGGATACGCTCAGTGGACCGGGAGAGATTACCCAGTCACTTCGGTGGGTAGGGCTTTTGTCTGAAAAATTAAAATGTGATTTGGTGGCTTCGACAGGGATTCATGGATCTCCAGGTATTATTAAACAATTATTGGCAGGGGCTACGGCAGTACAAATATGCTCTATACTTTATGAAAATGGGGTTGATTATATCGCTGAAATCATAAGTGAATTGAATGCATGGATGTATAGAAAGGGCTTTAAATCCATCGATGATTTTCGCGGTTTAATAAATAAAGATCCCCACAATTCACTTTCCTGGGAGCGGATTCATTTTATGAAGAAAACTTCAGGGAATATCATCAAACCAATTCAATACTAGTACAAAACCGGGAAATTAATCTTCAGGATTTAAAGATATAATTAATTAGAATCGGAGAGAGAAAATGGTAAATACATCCGGTTCTGACTTTACTGAGAGCGTTCCCTGGTGCAATTGCATAATTTGTCTGGATAAAGCCAGACCGATTCCGGATCCTGATTTTTTAGTAGTGTAAAATGGAATAAAAATGCGTTCCTGGGCTTCAGGAATTATACCTGGGCCATTGTCTTTAATTTCCAAAACAACACGCTTGTCTTTATTTAATCGTGCAGTCATTTCTATCCTGGGACCTTCGGTTTCCTTCAACGCTTCCTTGGAATTTTTAAGCAAATTGATCAGTACCATTTCAATTAATTCGCGGTCCGCAGTTATTTCCAGGTTGTCAACCAAAATTTTAGATTGAAAATCTATTCCCAACTCTTTAAATTCTCTTTTAAGCAATTGACAAATATGTTCGAAAAGTTCATCAATTTTAATCAATCCAAATTTAGGTTTTGGAATGCTGGTATAATCTCGATAGGCATCGACAAACTTGATCAGTCCTTTGCTTCGGTTTTCAATGGTTTGTAGTCCTTCTTCAAGATCACTAAGCGATTCTTCTGAAATCTCAAAAATATCCTTGCCGTTTGGGCGTATATCCTCTATAAGGATATCATTCAATGTCCCTGTAAGCGAAGCGATTGGTGTAATGGAATTCATAATTTCATGCCTTAGCACACGCGTCAGATTTTGCCAGGCTTCAACTTCCTTCGATTCCAATTCTGAATGAATATTTTGCAATGCGATGAGCTTGAAAGTATGCCCTCTGAGTTTAAGCTCTGTTGCATGAATAGCAAGATTCATATCACTTCCGGCGCGAATCAACGCCTTTTCTCCTGGCGCCATTTGTTTTATTTTTTTATAAAGGGTCACATTGAATGCCAGGATTTCATTGATGTTTTGTAAAACAGGAGCATTTAGAAATTGCTTTGCTGCTGAGTTGATCAATCCGACTTTGCCCTCATCATCAAAAGACAACAACCCAGTAGTGACATGCTGCACTACCGTATTTAAATAGTTGAGATGTTCCTCCTTTTCAGCTCTTTCGTGTCTGAAAGCATCCGCTACATTATTAAAGGCATGGTTTAGTTCTTTAAAACTTTTACCAAGCTTGTTGTCATGCGTGAAACTTGTAGAAAAATCTGAATAACGGATTGATTCCAGGAATTTGGTTATTTTTTTATTCGTCACAGTGGTATAGTTGAACAATTCAACTATCTCTGCTATGATTACTACAGCAACAATTACAGCACTTACATACTTATCATTGAAAGCAATAAGATAAACGAATAGAAAAGCGGTCAGACTCAACAGAATGACACGAACCAATACACCAACTCTAAATGAACTAAAGACCATACTTTTCTAATCTACGGTAAAGAGAAGATCTTGTTAGGCCTAATTCATTTGCAGCTTGTGTAATATTGCCATCATGCTTCTTTAATACCTTTCGAATTAAAATTTTTTCCACCTCTTCAAGGTGATAATCATCCAGCGTTACATTTGAATCGTCACTTCGCGATGCGTTTGAACTAAAAAAGAAATCTTCCGGATTCAGAATTTGACTGTTAGACATGATTACGGCTCGTTCCAGAGCGTGTTGAAGTTCACGTACATTTCCAGGCCAATTGTATTTTTGAAGGATTTTCATAGCGGACTCACTTATTGCGCGCACATTTTTCTGGTATTTACGGTCATAAACATTCAGAAAATGATTTGCCAGCAAAGGGATATCATCTCTGCGATCGCGCAATGCTGGAATTTGAATTTCAATGGTATTGATACGGTAAAGTAAGTCCTGTCGGAATTTATTGTCTTTAACCATATCCAATATTGGCATATTCGTAGCACAGATTAACCTAATGTCAATATCCTTGGATTTGTTTGATCCAACCCGGGTTACTTGTCGACTTTGTAGAACAGACAATAATTTGGCCTGAAGCGGTAAGGATAAATTGCCAATTTCATCCAGAAATAATGTTCCTTTATGGGCAACTTCAAAGCGGCCGGGACGATCTTCTTTAGCATCCGTAAAAGAGCCCTTCATGTGACCAAATAATTCACTTTCAAAAAGTGTCTCACTTATTGCCCCCATATCTACTCCGATAAATGATTCCTCAGCACGCAATGAATTACGGTGAATGGATCTGGCAATGACTTCCTTTCCTGTCCCATTTTCACCAAGAATCAGTACATTGGCATCGGTAGAGGCGACACGTTCTATGGTTTTATAGACATGCTGCATCGATAAACTATTTCCGATAATATCATGAAATTTATTATCAGCATCGGCACTTAACAGTTGTTGCCTGGATCGTAGGTTGGCCACTTCGACCTTTGTTTCGTGTAAACGCATTGCTGAATATATTGTAGCCAGCAGTTTTTCATTTTCCCAAGGTTTCAGCACAAAATCGGTAGCTCCAACCTTAATTGCTTTCACCGCCATTTGCACATCTCCATAGGCAGTAATTAAAACCACTACTGCAGAAGGGTCAATATCCAGAATATTTTCAAGCCAAAGAAATCCTTCATGTCCACTACTTACGTCTTTGGTGAAGTTCATATCGAGCAAAATCACATCGTATTGTTCATTGTTCAAAAGTGAAGGGATAGATTCCGGATTCTTTTCAATATCAACCTGGTGAAAATGCCTTTTTAAAAACATTCTGGCTGCTCTTAGTAAATCTTCATTGTCATCTACGATTAAAATCTTACCCGAATTGCTGGCCTTTTGAATCATTATTTATAAAAATATGAGAATATTATCGCTTAAAATTTAGCAAATCAACAATCTAAAAACAATGTAATTATAATGATATTGGTTCAATACCCCTCATATTATTCATTTTTGTTTATAAATATAAAACCCACCGTTCGCTACCGGACAGTGCCGTTCGTCAATGAACGTAATTTAATTATTTGACACGTTTAGTTGTCTGATTTATAGCATTTTATATTTGGCACATTTGTTGGCAAAGGAGCATCAGATTTAGTTTTTATTGAAGATGGATAAGAAGATCAAAAAAAAGGTATGGACTTTTAAGCGTATTTCATTATATACTTTAGCCCTTATTTTTGTTTCGTTAATTTTATATAGTTTTTTCTTCGCTGACAAACGATCGAAGTTAAATGTCGATCTGGAAAAAATTACAATAGCAGAAGTCACATATGGTGTATTTCAGGATTTTATTCCAGTCACGGGTACAGTTCTTCCCAGCACCACACGATATCTGGATGCCAGAGAAGGAGGGATCATACAATCGATTGTCAAGGAAACGGGTGATTTAGTAAATAAAGGTGATGTAATTATGCGTTTGGGTAATAGTACACTCGAATTGAGCGTACTTAGCCAGCAAGCATCACTTTATGAACAAATCAACCGATCTACTACTACCCGCTTATCTTTAAACCAAAATGATTTAAGCCAGCAGCAACGCCTGGCCGAAATTGACTACCAGATCAGTTTGCTCAAACCTCAGTATGTCCGATTCAAGCAATTGTATGAAAAGGATTTAGTTTCAAAACGGGATTTAGAAGAAATTGAAGAACAGTATAAATTTTATTTGACAACCAAAGAACTCACACATGCTTCCTATAAAGTCGATTCAACTTCAAGAATTAGGCAATTAGTGGAATTAAATGCTTCTGAGGGAAGAATGCGTCAGAATTTAGAAGGAGTCAATATGATCCTGGATAATTTAATAGTCAGGTCACCAATAGATGGCCAGTTGGCCACGCCTGATCATGAACTAGGCCAGTCAATTGTTCGCGGCGAACGAATCGGACAGATCGATGTAGTTGGTAGTTACAAAGTACGGGTCAGAATTGATGAACTGTATCTCCCTCGGGTTGATATTGGGCTGAAAGGGTCATTTCCTCAATCTGGAGTAGATTATGAATTGGTAATCACCAAAATTTTTCCGACCATTACTGAAGGTAGATTTGAAGTGGATATGGAATTTACGGGTGATCAGCCAGAGTCCATTAAGCGAGGCCTTTCGGTACGGATCAGGTTGGAGCTTGGAAATTCTGCAGAAGCGTTGTTGCTTCCCATGGGTGGTTTTTATAAAGATAGTGGTGGAAACTGGGTATTTCTTGTAGATAAATCAGGAGATCGGGCGATCAGAAAGGATATCAGGCTGGGAAGGAAAAACTCGGAATATTTTGAAGTGATGGGAGGTTTAGAGGCAGGTCAAAAAGTGATTACCTCTTCCTATGATCATTTTGGTGACAATGAAGTATTAATATTAAAGTAAATTAAATAGATTAGTCATGATTAAAATCAACAATTTATCAAAAATCTATACTACTGAAGAAGTAGAGACCACTGCCTTAAATAGTATAAATATAGAAATTAAAGGAGGGGAATTTGTAGCAATAATGGGACCTTCAGGATGTGGGAAGTCCACTTTACTTAACAT
This sequence comes from Cytophagales bacterium, assembly GCA_024643455.1. Taxonomy (GTDB): domain Bacteria; phylum Bacteroidota; class Bacteroidia; order Cytophagales; family Cyclobacteriaceae; genus JAAUQL01. Next base: position 4,197 of record JAHEMV010000045.1, on the reverse strand, counting down.
TCTTGGATTGCTAGACAATCCATCAGAAGGTGCATACCACTTTGGCGAAGATGAAGTTTCGAAATACTCAGAAAGACAACGGGCTCAGTTACGAAAAGGCTCTATTGGGTTTGTGTTTCAAAGTTTCAATCTTATTGATGAACTCACTGTTTTTGAAAATGTGGAATTGCCATTGTTGTATTTAAAGGTTCCATCTTCGGAAAGAAAACAAAAAGTTGAAGCCGTATTGGAAAGGATGAATATCATGCACAGAAGAAATCACTTTCCCCAACAACTTTCTGGTGGTCAGCAACAGCGGGTGGCAATAGCCAGGGCCATCGTTGCCAAGCCAAGACTAATATTAGCGGATGAGCCTACGGGTAACCTGGATTCTGCCAATGGAGAAGAGGTAATGAAAGTGTTGTCGCAACTCAATGAGGAGGGCACTACGATTATCATGGTAACACACTCACCTTATGATGCAAACTATGCCCACAGGATTATCAACTTATTTGACGGAAAGGTGGTTACAGAGAATATTAAGGAAAAATTCCACGTCTAATACTGGCAAAAAAATTAAAACTAACCGGTGAGTTTTTGACTTTCCGGTTTTTTTATTTCAAAACTTGCCAGAAGTTTTTATCCGCTTTACAAATTTTTATGTTCGATTTTCAGGGGTTTAATGAACGAATATGGACACTTTGGAAATATGATGTTTCATATTATATTCATTCTCAGGCAATTAAAAAAGTGGCATTAATGTTGGAAAACCCATATACCGAAACAGACAACCAATCATTATGTCACAGTCAAAATTGAAAAATCTAATCTATATACAGCAAAGGAAGCTCAGATTCATTATTTTACTTTTAGGAGTGAGCGTCAGTATTTTTGCACTCTCTTCTAACTTTAATGAAAATAAAGATTCAGATAAGGCATTGAAAGGAATGGATGTTCTGCTTGTGGAAAATGATCTTTCGCCAGAATCACAAGTAATCAAGGCCGAAATGCCTATACCTGAAACCAAGCCAAAATTAAAAATGCATCATAATTTTATTGTCTCCTATTTATTTCAAGAGTCCTCTTTTGAACGCAAAAATAACAATTCTGAAGGCCATACTGATTTCGTTAGTAGCCTTAAACAAATGCACAAGGTTATTATAAATCATACGCTTGGGAAAATATAATTGACCTATTCATTCCAAAAAAGAGAATAATTAAGATTCACTTCAGGAAATTAAAGTGAATTATATATATTCGTCAGAATTATTTTGCAGCTGATTCTAATTGGCTGCTTTTTTTATATGGAAGAATATTTTAAGCAAAAAATCAGAAATGTACCCGACTTTCCGAAAAAGGGAATTATGTTTAGGGATATCACCACACTTCTTAAGGACAAGGAAAGTTTCAATAAAAGTGCAATAGCACTGTATAATTTTTCTAAAGATGTACCAATTGATAAGGTTGTTGGGATCGACTCAAGAGGATTTATTTTTGGTGGAATTTTAGCACATTTATTGGGTACAGGTTTCGTGCTGGTTCGCAAACCTGGCAAATTGCCTGCAGAAACATTGAGTCAGTCCTATACTCTCGAATATGGTGAAGATACATTAGAAATCCATAAGGATGCAATAAAACCCGGAGAACGAATTTTACTACATGATGACTTGCTCGCTACCGGCGGAACAGCTCGTGCGGCATGCGATCTGATAGAAAAGGCAGGAGGGATAGTTGTGCAAGTCTCTTTTATTATTGAATTGGCGTTCTTAGGGGGAAAAGATAGGTTCGGGGGTTATATTGTTAATTCACTGGTTTCTTATGACAGTGAATAGTAATCCTGAATAAATATCATTCTATGACTTTTAAAACGCGCCTACAACTCTCAACCATGATGCTTTTCCAGTATTTTATCTGGGGTTGCTGGTATGTTACGATGGGAAACTACCTAATGAAAACCTTGCACTTCGATGGGAATCAGGTAGGTCATGCATACAGTACTTTTGCAATCGCGGCTATGATATCACCCTTTTTTGTGGGGATGATTGCCGATAAATATTTTGCTACAGAGCGTCTGCTTGGCGTACTTCACTTAATAGGAGCGGGGCTTCTATTTGCAGTTTCAGAGGTCCAAAGTTTCGGTAGTTTTTATGTATTGTTGTTAGCCTATACACTTTGTTATACACCAACAATAGCACTTTCAAATTCATTGACTTTTAGTCAAATGAAGGATCCTGGTGCTGATTTTCCAAGTGTGCGCGTATTGGGAACAATAGGATGGATTATTGCAGGATTGACTATTGGATTTTTGGGAATAGAAGATAGTGCTTTGTTTTTTAAGATGGCCTCTGCATTATCCGTTGTGCTGGGATTGTATTCTTTTACTATGCCACATGTCCCGCCCAAGAAAGATGAACGTCAAAAGACTTTTTCTGAAATACTGGGACTGGATGCATTGAAATTATTCAAGGAAAAGGATTTTGCTATTATGATTCTTTCTTCTGTTTTGATTTCCATACCATTAATGTTTTATTATTCTTTTACCAATGCCTTTCTCAATGAATCCGGTATGGTTAATGCTGCTGGAAAAATGACAATGGGTCAGATGTCAGAAATTATTTTCTTATTGGTTATGCCATTTTTCTTTAAGCGACTCGGCGTGAAAAAGATGATTCTGATTGCCATGGCTGCCTGGATCAGCAGGTATATCCTATTTGCCTACGGCAATAATGAGTTGCTTGTTTGGATGTTTTACCTTGGAATTATTTTCCATGGCATTTGCTATGATTTTTTCTTTATAACCGGACAAATATATGTAGATAAGCGCGCACCTTCGAAATTGAGAAATTCCGCACAAGGGCTTATTACGTTTGCTACTTATGGTTTAGGCTTTTACCTTGGTTCGCGGGCATCGGGTTTTATCGTCAACATGTACGTAATCGGAGATAATTTGCACGACTGGAAAACCATCTGGTATATCCCGGCAGGATTCTCCGTTTTTGTTTTATTGTTTTTTGGATTTTTCTTTAAGGATAAAGTGAAGGCATAAAAAAACCTACTAAATGCCATTCAGTAGGTTTGTACAAATACTTTATCAATTTTATTTTATTGATGCCAATGCTTTCGTGTAATCCGGCTCCTGGCCAATTGTAGGAACTTGCTCAGTATATACTACATTTCCTTTAGGATCAATTACCACAATACACCTGGATAACAAACCTTCAAATTTGCCATTGAGCATTTTCACATGATAATTATCCGAAAATCCATTGTTCTTATATTCTGAAGTTGGGATCACATTTTTAATGCCTTCAGCCTCACAAAAGCTCTTATGCGCAAAAGGAAGATCCTTTGAAATGCATATAACAACAGTATTTTCTTTTCCGGCAGCCAGTTCATTGAATTTTCTAACTGATGCGGAGCAAACACTTGTGGCAATACTCGGGAAAATATTCAGTACGATATTTTTACCTTTGAAATCACTCAAAGTCGTGTCTGTCATGTCTGTCTTTGTAACCTTAAAATCCGGAGCCTTTGATCCTACTGCAGGTAATGAGCCGGTAGTATTTACGGGGGTTTCTCCAAGTTTGATGTGGGCCATAATATTTGATTTTAGTTTATGATTAAATGATTAAGTTGAAAACAAATACAATCTTGTTTTGTTCGTTTAAATTTCTTTTTGGATAATTTTTCCTGAGTCCTTTTCTTTAAGAATCAATTTTGTGGTGCCATTAGGCAATTGCTCCTGCTTTATCAGATAGTGTTTTTCATCAAAACTCTTCAGGGCATTTATTTTACTCACATTGTGTTTGCCTTTCCATATGTCCAATTTAACGGATTCCCATTTTTTAGACTTGGCGGAAATATAACAAGCATCAATAATAGCATTTACCACATAACCATCATAAAAATCTTCCATGGGTTTTTTGGAATTATCCATGCTTTCAAACATATCATGGAACATGTTGTCATAACCCAATGCTCCGACCTCATCTCCGACAGGGAATAGCCATCCTTTATCGGTTTCGGCCTTTTCAGCTACGTAGCCACCTTCGCCTACGGCAGTAAACATTTCAAACCCTGTTCGTAAAAAATGATCCATCCTGATAGTTCCTTCAACTCCGCTAACTTCATCCCTTAAATCCATGCCTCCTCTGAAATTCCAGCTCACTTCAAACTGACCTATCGCTCCGTTTTCGTATTTCACAAGACCGATGCCGT
>JAHEMV010000461.1 GCA_024643455.1 Cytophagales bacterium | reverse complement strand
TTAATCGTGATGGTTTTACAGATATTTTGCTCGTGGGGAACAATTACAGTAACAGCGTTTTTTGGGGTCCTATGGATGCAATGAACGGTTTGTTGATGTTGGGAGACGGAAAAGGAAATTTCAATTATTTGAATTATAACCAAACCGGTTTTTTCGTCCCCGGAGAAGGAAGATCTTTAGTGAATTTAAAACTTGCCGACGGAAACGAACTGATCATCGCTTCCCAAAATCAAGATAGTTTGAGGGTGTTTGAGTGGAAATTTACGCGTTGAGCAGGATCAGGGAAAATCAACATAAAATAAGTAGCATTGCTAAATAATTTTATTCAATCCCTTTTCCCTGGACAAATTTCAAATATTGATTGGATTTTACATGTTTATAAATTTCCTTTTCATGTTGCGAGGATGGAGAACGATTCGATTTTATACCAATCGAAGGATTAAAATAATCGATCACTATTCTGGCCATTTGCGGAGGCTTGGGTAAACTACCTTTCACCAATATCAGAAAATAATGTAGAGAAAAATATGAATAAATACCCACGTATAGGATCAGAAATTAAATTTTAAGATTGAATACAATTAAATATTAAAAAGATAGAAAGATAACAGAGAAGTAATAATAAAACCCGGTGGAGGGACTGCCAGATACCGGGTTTATTGGATAAGAAGTATAGATTCTTATATTTTCGCTTTCACTTTTACTTTGGCAAATACTTCAAGATCGAAGTAAACCGGGCCCTGACTCAATATGCCATCCACATAAATTTTCATTGCCTGGTCCTCCTTGAAATAACCAGCAATGGTATTTAGTTGATTTTCGGTAAGGCTAACCTTATGATTGGTATCATCATCAGAAATGGTATTTAACAAAACGCTGGAAACATTCGTAGTAATTGACGGAGTATTTTCATTTGGTCTGCTGAATCCAAGAGTCCCCGAAATCGTAGTGCTGGGATCACCATAAAACCCCCAGACCTTATAGGATATCTCTGTAACAGACCAGTCACTAATTTTATCGAGATTGTCTGATATATCTAAATCAGATGATGCATCGATAAAATTAGTCGTAGCGTAGGGAATATCGGTATCTGTTCTTGTTTCATTTACACTGATATAGGTAGATAGATTGCCATCTATATCTTGATCTAACACGCCGCATTGGCTGACTAATAATCCAATTAGTGACAATACCAGAAGAGTTGATTTTTTATTCATATTTTTCATGTTTTATTGGTTTAGTTAATGATATAAAGATTCACGTGTAAATTAAATTTCTCCTTTGAGCGATTTTGAAATTACTTCTGCCTTGCAATTGACGTGCAGCTTTTTATATATATTCTTGATGTGAAACCGTACGGTTTCAATCGAAATATTCATCCTGTCAGCAATCATTTTATAACTCAATCCATCAACAAGGCCAACCACGATCTCCTTTTCTCGGATTGAAAGTGGAGAATTATTGGATGCCTGATTTCTGGATGGATTGAAAAAATCGACAATTTTTCGTGCAATTTGCGGTGACATGGGTGAGCCACCATTGGCCAGGGACAAAATGCCTTTTTTGATTTCCGGTAGGGGAGTATTTTTCAACAAATAACCACAAGCTCCAGCGCAAAGTGATTGGAAAATCTTATCGGAATCATGGTATACGGTAAGCATGATTATGTCTATGTCCGGGTATTTTTCATTCATTATTTTCATGCCGTCAATGCCGGACATTCCTGGCAAACCAATATCCATCAAGATTACATCCGGAATACGATTGGTTGTCTGTAGTTGTCCTAATAATGATTCAACCGAGTGACAAACAAAATCGCAATTGAATTCTTCCTGAATATCCAGGTATAACTGCAAACTTGATCTGATTTGAGCATCATCTTCAACAATTGCCAGGGAAATCAAACCATTCTTTGTTTCCATTTTTATTTATTAATTAATTGAGCTGGATATAATAACCGTCGTATTATTTATTTTTTCCAATATAAAATTGATCTTCCTTGAAAGTGTGCCCCAGAAGTTTTTTACTTTTAAAATCAAGTTATTTTGTACAGGTTGGTAAAAAGTTCTACCAGAATTTGAAGAGTGACTAAAGTAGACCTGTGTGGTTAATAGTTTGTGCATGGTTCTTTGGTTAATCGGTTTGCATAGACTAAATGTAATAACTTGTTAAGAAGTCGTCAACTACATGTTCATGTAGTTTTTACAGTCAAAGCAGTTCCGGGTTATTGAAATTCTTAGATTAACGCCGATGACCTTGAGATTTTGGCAGTTAAATGTATCTGAAATCCATTCTTATTTATGAATTCGACACTACCCCCAAACCTACTTACCCGTTTTTTAATATTTACTAGACCATGACCGCCAAGTCCATTTTTTGCCTTTGACAATCCTTGTCCATTATCTATAATTTTTAGCAAAACCACATTATTTTCCTGTTCAAAATAGACATGGATTTTATCAGCATGCGCATGCTTTATGATATTGTTGATCGCTTCTTTATAAATAAGGTAAATATTTTGTCTGAAAACCGGTTTCAATTGCCTGTTGACCTGAATCCCTTCAATATGAAAATGGACAGATATATTGGCCGGTTCACAAACGCTAAGCGCAAATTCTTTCATGCGATCGACCAGGTCCTGCATGCTGTCATGCCTCTTGTCGATTGACCAGACTATATCACTCATCGAACCGATAACCTCCCTACTCAAGGCACTAATATCTCTCAGATAAGAATTTGATTTTGTGTGATTCATACCCGATTTTATCAGCTCTGAATACAACGAAATTTTTGTCAGTGATGAACCGATATCATCATGCAGATCATTGGCAATGTTTGTTCTAAGTCGTTCGATCTCCAATATCCTGGATAATCTTAATTGGAAAATGAGATAAATAACACCTATAAAAAATAATGCCGATAGCAACATAAACCACCATCTATACCAGAAAGGCGGCATGATCTCAAAATCAAAAACTAACTGATTATCATTCCAAATTCCATCCTTATTTGTATTTCTGACTATAAACTTGAAATTCCCGGGATTTAAATTGGTGTAATTTGCATAGCGTCGATTATTAGTATTTATAAATTCCCGGTCAATACCTTCCAGCATATACTCATATTTTATTTTCTGCGGCGCTATATATTCCAATGCGGCAAATTCAAATGAAATGAAATTTTTTGAGTATGGAAGTTTTAATTTGATTCCCTTTGCCGATAGACTATCAATATTTAACTCTTTGCCAAAGATTGCTATATTGGTTACAACTACGGGAGGTTGAATACTGTCTGTTTTTATACTGTCAGGATGGAAAATATTGAATCCGTTTATTCCTCCAAATACCAATCTGCCATCACTTAACCTAAGAGAAGATTTGCCATTAAATTCATTCTCTTGCAGGCCATCTTCAGTCGTAAAATTTGTAAAAACCTCATGTTGAACATCAAACTTCGATAATCCTCCATTTGTGGAAATCCAAAGGTTCCCAAGATTGTCACTTTCTATGGCATAAATTACTTCATGAGCCAAACCATCTTTTTGGAAATACTTTACAATTTCTTCATCAAAGCTATTGAATACATCATTTTTTGGTTTTATTAATTTATTCAATCCTTGATTAGTCCCTATCCACAAGACACCCATCGGATCTTCATATAGACAGTTGATGATATTGTTACTAAGACTTAAGGGATTCTTGTCATCATGAAAATATCGAGATAACTTATTAGTATCTTTCTTTAAACAGCTAAATCCACCTCCCCAACCGCCGATCCAGAGGTTACCATGGTGGTCCCTGATCATGGCATTGACATATTCGCTGCTGATCGTTACTGTATCATTATATTCATAATCAAGTTTTGTAATAGAGTTTGCTAATTGGTCGTAAACATATGTTCCACTTGCAACAGTACCCATGTATACTTTGTCATCGTCAATTAGCAGGGCATTAATTCTTAGCTGATTACCAAAGTCATGCTCATTGAATAATTGGTTGATGTTGTCGATTTGATTTGCTGACGGATTTAATTTATAAACTCCCTCCCCGATGGTTCCAATCCATAAATTTTGGAAGGAATCGATTTCCATTGTCCGTATATATTTGTCAGCAAAATATTTTTTAGTCTCGAATGATATAAATGAATTAGCGGAATTTGTATTTAAATCAAGTAAATTTAAACCACCATTTTCGGTTCCAATCCACAATTTTCCATCACTATTTTCAGCGAAACACCAGACGTTGGACCCGGAAAGACCGGGATTCCCGGGGGTGGCTTTTTTGATATGCGTATATTTATTTCTTGATTTATGGAAAATACTGATCCCTGAACTTCCGACATAAATAACTCCACTTTGATCCTGAAAAAGAGAATAAATATAGTTTCCTTTCAGACCAATGTCCGTAACCGGATTTTCTTTGATATGAATGAATTTTCCATGATCATAGATAAATAATCCATCATTTTGAGTAC
>JAHEMV010000460.1 GCA_024643455.1 Cytophagales bacterium | reverse complement strand
TAGTCATCGACCGTAAGGAAGGCAATTATTTTGTAGGGAGAACCGAATTTGATTCACCCGATGTGGATAATGAAGTGTTGATCGATGCCACAAAAACCTATTTAAAAACTGGCGAATTCACTAAAGTGAGAATCACTGATGCTGCTGACTTTGATTTATATGGTGAAGTTTTCAATTAGTTCCAAAAAATGATTTTTTGAGATATTTTGAAACTATAATTAAAACTTATATTCCTGTTGTTAGTTATTTCTTACTTACTTATATTTCTTAACACGATCATCGTTAATAGAACCACTCCAATTTAACCCAAAAGCAAAGTCATAGGTATTGCCTTCACTGTCTGTATAAGTGGTCATGTCTCTTGGTACATCCTCAAACTGGGCTTCCACCGTCAGCATATCTATAGGCATCTGGAAGGGCAATAGTCCTGAAGGTTCAAATTGGCCTGAAATTAGTTCCATCAACACCTGGTCTTGTACACCCATATGCACCAAAATGGCAGAGGCACTGGGTTCAATTTCAGAAAACACCATGGGTTTTGATACTTTTATGGTAACGATCACAGGTTTCTCGCTCATTTTTCTTTTTGTTTCGTTCACCAAATCCATATCAGCACTGTTTATGGTTTTAACCGTTTTATCTTTGTATGATCTGTTGGTAAAACTTTCCAACGGACTGCCACCTCCCAAACTCACTTCCCGAGCAGTGGTTGCAGTATATGGACTGTATTGCAAGTTAATAGGCACATAGCCATTGCCACCGTTTTCAAGATCGGCTCTGTCATAACCTGTGCCTCCATCGGGGCTTTTGATGCCAACCAATGCAAAATCTGCATATTTAGGATCATCTACGACTTCAAAATATTTAGAAACAGTTGTCAAATTAAAAGGTATTTCGCTTTTTGCAGGGGTTTGCACACCAAACCAATTGATGGTTGGTGCCACATAGCGTTCTGGAATATAAACTTTTTGTTTCTCTATTATTGGAAGTGAGTTAGCTTGATTTTTTAGCAAAATCACTGAACGTTTTTGGGCTTCAAATCCCGCCTTCATAAAGTCTGGGTTACCCACTAAAGCTTTGGTGTGTTCAACCTCTAAATACGGATTTTCAAAAATCCCTACTCTAAAAATGTTCTTCAACAAACGTACCGCAGAAGCTTCAAAGCGTTTCCGCATGTAGGCTTCACCATGTTCTGTAACACCCATTTGGTAAGCTTCAATAACGGGTTTCATATCATTATTTCCACCAAATTGGTCCATACCAGCTTCAATAGCTTTATAATGACGCTCTGCAACAGTAAGCTGTTCAACACCCCAAGGTTTTCCTTGAAATTGGTCTATGGCATTAACTTCACCAGTAATCAACCAGTCGGTACACAATACACCATCATAGCCATATGTGTCACGTAAAAGATCGGTAATCAGATATTTGTTGTATCCATTGGCAACTGGTTCGCCTTCCCCTACAGAAATCGTATAGTAAGGCATTATGGCAGACGCCTTTTGGGTAGCACCTTCCAGTTTTAGGGCACCTTCGGTAAAAGGTTGTATATGATCTTTAATGTTTTTTCCCGGATACACCGCATAAGCACCATAGCCAAAATGCCCATCACGACCACCTTCTTCTGGTCCGCCACCTGGCCAGTGTTTCATCATGGTATTGACGCTTTCAAATCCCCAATCGCCATCTTCTGACGATTGAAATCCATCTACATAAGCCCTTGCCAAATCTGTTGCCAAATCCGGATCTTCTCCCAAAGTGCCATCAAAACGGCTCCATCGTGGTTCTGAAGCAAGGTCTATTTGTGGAGATAAGGCTGTAGCGATCCCCAATGCTCGGTATTCTTTGGAAGCAATGTCTCCAAATTGTTTCATCAATTCAGGATCAAATGAAGCTGCTAAACCTAAGGTTCCTGGCCATAAAGAAATTTCACCACCTGCACCTTCATTAAATTCGGCATAGGTGTCGCTACCATGTCTGGGATCTGAACTGGTATTAATGGGAATTCCAAGTCCGATACTTTCCACAAAAGCCTGAGTATTGTTATTCCATTGTGCCGATATCGCAGCACTTTCAACACTAGTGATTAAGACATGCCTTAAGTTATCTTCTGTTAAGAACTTTTTCTGATCATCAGAAAGGTCACTCGCTAATGCACCACTTTCTTCAAAGGATTTTCCGTTATAAGTTGAACCTCTTCTGCCAGTAGCCGGAATGGCTTGGTGCCCACTGTAAAGCATCAATCCTGCAATTTGTTCGACCGACATTTTTGAAGCTAAATCTCTTGCTCTTTCTTCAACAGGTAAACGCCAATCTTCATAAGCATCCAATTGTCCATTCTTATTAAGGTCTTTAAATGCATAACGGTCAACGGTGAGAATACTCACACCAGAATTGGCATTGTAGCCTAAAGTACTACCGTTTTCATTATTAACAGTTATAAAACTATCTTTGGTTTCGGTAGTGAACTTGTCAGAACAATTGGTAAGAAAAATTGACAGTGCAACTACACATAAAATTGTATTTGATTTTTTCATGTTTTGTTATTTATAATTGCCAAGAATTGTTGTTTACAAAAAAAATAGCATTTACTAAAAACAGCTTGCCATTTTCCCAAAAACTTCTAAACATAATATTGTCTACTATATAAATCAAGCTACCTCCTCCCATACGTTCTTCGCCAAAAACTAAAGTTTTACTTAATGTTTTTAAGGCTTCGCTTCCTGCAAAACCGGAGACGTTTTTTGGTTGACCTTCCAAATAGGCCACATTATAACCATTGTCCAAAAGTTTGTAACTAGAACTTCCCAACTTTAAGCTAAAATAAGCATTGGGATATCCAAAAGCCATAGGGTGGGTATTATCGACTTTACTTTTAAAAATAGCTCCAGTAATCAGGTTTTTAGCATATTCACGTTCTCTTTCGGCATAAGGGACAAGGTTATCAGGTTTGTTTTTATCCTTATCCTCATCGGCCTTGTTGCGCTTTAAGGCAAAACCTTCTTTATCTGCAAAAGCACTCAACGCTCGGTCTATGGCAATCACTTTACCACCAGCCTTGATCCATTCTTGAAGTTTTTTCATACCATTATCGTTCAGCATATTTCTATAATTTCCACTTGGTATAATCAATACTTGGTATTTTGAAAGGTTGATATATTCAAATTGTTCGGTATTCAATGAAGTTACAGGATAGTGCAATTGCTGTTCAAAAAATTGCCAAATCTCACCATAATTGCCAGTAGATGTTCCTTCACCTGATAATAAGGCTACTTTTGGAGGATTTACTAATTTAATATCTGGAGAGCCAAAATCGGGTCCGGTAGTTGAAAACCCAGAAGCTATAGCATCTAACTGTCTGCCATATGTATTGGCTGTTGTTATGAGTTTGTCATCAAAGTTTTCTACAGATTTATTGTCGCCCCTAACGATTATTAAAGCGCCTCTAGTATAAGACTTACCACTGGTAGTTATTGGTTTTTCAGTAAATCGCACTTTAATGCCTTGTTGTAAAAGATTAGCCAAAAATTCGGCATCTTTTAAATTGTCCCAATTCATCATATAAGCAGTTGAAGCAGCTACCTTAGGGTTTAAAACAGTGCTTTTACCTATAACAGTTGTCCCTACTATACTGTTACTGGCAACAGCTTCCAAGCCATAGGCATAAGGCACACTCCAAGCTGTGATATCATAAGTCAATGAATCAGTTAATTTGGCATTGGGTTCAAACAAAACGTTTACCATTTTGCCTTTAGGTTGGTTGGTGCTCACTACTAAATCATTAGGTGATGTAGTAATGCTTCCTTGAGCAGCTGTTGAATATTTATAACCAGTTGCTTTTCCGTTGGATGCACGTCCGTATTTGATGTCGTGTTTGTCAAGTAAAACAGTAACTGCATCAATTTTACCTGCATCGCCTTGAAGCACAAAACTTTTAATTTTTAGTCCAGATGTATCAAAGAATTTATGGAATTCTTCATTTAATTTTTTTGCATGAATAGAAGCCATTTCAACAGTTGATAGTCCGCTGGTGGTATGGTGTGCAATACGGTCAATTAGGGTCAATTCGGTACCTTCATCAGTAATAATTCCCAATCCGCCACGACCATGGCCCGCTTGTTCATAGGTCATTCCAATGGCGCCCATATAAGTTGGGTAGGTGTCGCCATAACTTGGATAAAACAAATCGAAACGCTCCTTGGTAAAATACAGCCATCCGTTTGCATCAAAATATTTGGCGTTATTTTTTCCGATTTGAGTTTGAAATTCCCTTTGCCAATCGCTTATGATTTCGTGAAATGGTTCGGCAGCTGGCGCAAAATAATAAGGATTGTTGATGCCTTGTTCATGAAAATCCACATGGATGTGTGGCATCCATTTGTTGTACAGTTTTAATCGTGATGCGGACTCTACTTGAGTAGCCCAAGCCCAATCCCTGTTCAAATCGAAAAGATAATGGTTTGGTCGTCCACCAGGCC
>JAHEMV010000459.1 GCA_024643455.1 Cytophagales bacterium | reverse complement strand
CATCAACTTTTTCAAACCATTCACATCTTGAAAAACCGACCAGATCCAGTGCCAGGCAGATCCTTCGGTAAACGGGCCGCCCCATTCGGTGGGGTCGAAATTCTTATTCCACTCTCCATTTATATCTTTACCACGCATAAACCCGGTTGTTGGGTCAAATACGTTTTTATAGTTGTACATCTGCCTGGCAAATTGGTTTTCGAAATGTGGCTTGCCTGCTTCCTTGGCCATTTGGTAGCCGCAAAAATCATCATAGGCATACTCCAGTGTTTTGGCGGTAGATTCTTCATATTCAGGATAAGGGACATAACCAAGAGTATAATATTCTTTCCAGCCATGCCGGCCATTGGACGGTCCCCAGGGGCCTTTGTTTGTGGCTTCATGTGCATAAGCCTGTAATGCATTTTCCGGGTCGAATGTACGAATGCCCTTCACCCAGGCGTCTGCCAGGAGCGAAATGGCATGGTTGCCAATCATTCCGCCGCCTTCACCAGGGAATGACCAAGAGGGAAGCCAGCCACATTGTTCCTGGGCGGCAATCAGGGCCTGCATGTACTGTCCTTGCATAGTAGGATGCAAAATCGTATTGAGCGGGAATTGTGCGCGGAAAGTATCCCAGAAACCGGTATCGGTATATAAATATCCTTTATGTATTTTTCCATCGTAAGGGCTGAAATAATAGGGTTTTCCTTCTTTGTCGAGTTCATAAAACATTCTTGAAAAAAGGCTTGCCCTGAAGAAACAGGAATAAAACGTCGCTTTTTCTTCTTCTGTGCCTCCTTCGACTAAAATCCTGCCCAATTGCTCGTTCCAAATTTTTTGAGCCGCCAATTTGGTATCTTCCAGTTTTTTGAACGTGCCCAGCTCCCGTTGCAGATTAAGCTCTGCCTGCTCAAAACTGATGTATGACGAAGCTACTTTTGCCTGAACTTTCTCTCCTTTTTTAAATTGAATATAAGCGCCTGCTCCTTCACCTTCTTTTTCTAAAGCTGCTTCAGTAATGGTATTGTCTCGGTTTTCCCAGGTGCCAAAAGCTTGTATGGGCTTATCAAACTGGATAATGAAGTAGTTCTTGAAATTTTCTGTTGTCCGGCGGCCATCAGTAACGTAGCCAATGACTTTGCCTTGTTCTGGAAATATCTGAACCTTACTTGTTTTGGTGTAGCCATCGATTACAACAAATGAGTTCTTGTTTTTTGGAAAGCTAAATCGAATATGAGCTCCCCGTTCGGTTGGTGACATTTCCGTAGTGATGCCGTTATCAAGCTTTACTTTGTAATAATGTGGTTTAGCTATTTCGTTCTCGTGGCTGAACGCCGTTGCCCGTTTGTTCTCGTCCACAACCAGGTCACCTGCGACTGGCATGAGCGAAAACACGGCATAATCATTCGTCCAGGAGCTACACTGGTGCGCCTGCTGAAAACCACGAATGGTTTTCTTGTCGTACTGGTATTTCCAGCCACTTCCATTTTCTCCGGTTTGGGGCGTCCATGTATTCATGCCACGCGGCAATGCAGTGGTAGGATAGGTGTTTCCATACGTGCGGTCATGGTTTGAGTTGGTGCCTTGCAATGTGTTTACATAATGAACAAGGTCTGTGGTTTGACTAAAAACCAAACTGGTCACCAGTAACAAAGTGACTGTGAAAAAGGTAATTCTTTTCATAAATTTTAAAATTTCGAAGGTGGAGGTTTAGTCTCTTGTTTTAATTCAATTTCACATTTCCCAATTCAATAAAATAGGATTCGTCAATTATAGAAGCATCTACACCCAATAGCACAGGCTGTTCTTTTTCTTTAGTTTGATCCACGAGCTTAAATTTCAACATGTAACTCCCGGAGTTAATTTCTTGAGGGATATTTAATGTGTAATTTGTTGTTCGATTTACATCAGGAAACCAATTCAAGTTGCCTGAATTTATTGGACTTAGATCAAACGATGATTCCTGATGTTCCGATTCAAGTCTGAAAATTATTTTATACTCATGATATGCAGGTGCAACACCCTTGTTGAGCCATTCAATCGATAATTTATTCTCTCCCAAATGAAAAGATTTTGGAAAAGTTGCGGTGACAGGAAAATACCAGTATCCACACAAATTTGCCAGTTGACCTGTTAAGTCAGGATTGTCATACAGCCATTCTTCAGCAAATCCATGATAACCGATATAGGAAGCGTGCATTGTTTTTATAGCGTTCCGCATAATTTCAGCACCTGAATGCCCTAATTTGGGAATAGTATCGTTTCCGTTTTTGCCAATCCAGTTCCCATCTTTTTTTACATCTCCATAGTGTTGCAATTCGAACACAATCGGTTTATGCAGATACAGTGGGTCATAAAAGTGCGGATGACTAATCGACCAGGAGCTCAGGTGTTGTTGTACATACCAATCCACCATAGGGCTGTCATCACGTAATGTTATTCCATTGCTCAGTGCATAATCCAATAACTCACTCACTTCCGAATCCGGTTTCCCATAGTATAACAAATCATCTGTACACGCCAGTTGGGAATATTTATAGTTGCGCAGAAATACATCCATATTGGCTTTCACCTCTGTCACGGTTGGTGGAATTTTAGTAGAATAAAAAGTATGACCCTCGCCCCACTCACCAATACTACCAATATCAATATAACGGACCCACGGTTTCCCGTCATAGCGCTCGGAAAATGCTTTATGAAAATTATTGAGTTTTTCAAGATATACCGGATCATTCCAAACTGGAGTCCACGATTTCACATTCCATTCTTCTGCCACAGTGCCTTTTGCTCCGGCCTGCATTACCCATACTGGTGTAGCATACTGAACGCCGTTTAATTCCTGCCCGACTACTCCGGGATAGGTACCGGTTTCTTTCGATGAAATCCGGAATGAAATACCATATCCCATCGGCACGTATTTATCTACGACTTCATCAATCCTGTGCCAGTCGTATTTCCCCTCTTCAGGCTCAAGGTAGCTCCATGCCAGGCGAAGATAGAGATGATCCATCCCTGGAAATGATGCAAAAATGGAATCGTTACTTATCGCATAACGTTCAATGCCATTGTCGAGCAAGTGGTGGTACCACCCTTTATGCGGATTTTCCAAGACAGTTGAGGTGTCCCAATTTTCTTTATAAGAAACCTCTTTTTGGAAGGAACATCCAAAAAATGAGAATGCGAGTATAAGTGTAAAAACATTAATTATTTGCTTCATTTTTTTATGAACTTTATTTTATCTGACCGAATATAATTTAGCTCCGTGGGCAGGAATATCAAATGAAATTTTCGTAGTAATGGCACCAATATCTTGCTTCGTCCATAAATCCCGTAGCATGTTTTGTTTGTCAAAATCCAACAATTCCAAATCTATGTTTATATCCTTTTTTTCATCGGTAATATTTAAAACAGCAAGGTATTTGGTATCATTCTCGCTATCGTCAGCCACCCAAATACTTATACCGTCAGAAAAGCTCAGTTCTTTGTTGTTTTTTGAATATTGGTTTACCCGGAGTACTTCTTCATTGGTTATCAATGACAGCGTAAATTCATCGTTATCAGGCAAGTTCCCGCCAAACATTAAAGGAGAGCGGAAAATTGACCATAGAGTCATTAAAAAATACTGTTCGTCTTTTGTGAAATTCGTTTTTCTTTCGGGATGATTTTTTAACTCAGTTCGAATATTTAATTTTCCCAAAGGCAACATATCGGCATCTGGCCAGTGACCTTCTGTAACTAAGGGAGCCCAGTCCCGACATAAATCAAGCTGTCTTTTTAATGCTTCCCATTTGTCCCAGAAATCTCCTGATATTCGCCAAAGATTTGCATTCTCGCGTAAATGCTTTGGATTGCCAATAAAGGCAGGGCCGGGAGACAAGCTCAATACTATCGGCCTGCCGCTATGATCAATTGCTTTTCTTACTGCCTCAATTTCATCAGCATGATACGGATAAACGATATCATCCACTTTTATATAATCGACTCCCCATTCTGCATACAATTCAAATAATGAATTATAGTATTCCTGTGCTCCGTCTTTTGTCATATTCACGCCGGTGAGACCACCATACCAAACACAGGTGTCTGGCAGATTGGCGATCTCTGCTGCAGTTGCAGTTGAATTTTTTACAGGAGTGTCAGCTTCAGTGGCTTGTCGAGGGATGCCGCGCATAATATGCAAACCAAACTTTAGTCCTTTTGCATGAATGTAATCACCCAGCGGTTTTAATCCTTTCCCCCCGGCAGAGGAAGGATGCAGTTTTTCTGACGGAATCAAGCGCCCATACTCATCGATGTATTGATGCGGACGACGGTTTTGAAATTTCTCGGCGGAAGTCTGGTCATCGCAATACCATAGAAAATCTACCACTACATATTCCCAGCCAAATTGCTTCAGGTTTTCAGCCATATAGTCTGCATTGGCTTTTACTTCGTCTTCCATTACATTGCCGCCAAAACAGTTGTAGCTATTCCAGCCCATGGGAGGCTTTTGTGCAATATTTT
>JAHEMV010000458.1 GCA_024643455.1 Cytophagales bacterium | reverse complement strand
GGCCCGGCTTGAAAAATCTTCATCAAGGGATGAAAAGCAAGTTGATTTGAAACCAGCCTTTGTACGACTAGCAGTGGCAGTTTTGGTCGTTCTGGTTGTGTTCAATTTTGTAACCGCAACGCTATTTATCGGTACAAATACAGATGTGTCAACAGATACAACTATTGAAGCTTCTTTTATGGATCAGTATTATCCAACAATGACCACAATTGATAATATAGAACAAACTTTAACAGAATAAAGCATGTCATTTCTAACAAATATTAAATCGTTATGGGTAATCATCATTATATTGATTGTACTCAATATCCTTTCTGTTTCTACGATCTGGCTTTCAAGAGATCATCGTTCATTTTCAAGACAAGGTCAGTTTCAAAGATCAGAGCGAAATATTCCTCCAACCAGAAATGAGCATTTTCTTGCCCGTGAATTAAATTTATCTGCTGAACAAAAGGTAAAATTTGATACGCTTGCTACGAGACACAAAGAAAATCTTGATTTCAAAACGGATGAAATCAGAATTTTACGTGAGCAACTTGTCGATCGGATGAAAAACCAGGCTTTTGATTCTGTGTCCGAAGAATTGATCCATCAAATTGGACAAAAGCAAGCCGAATTGGAATTAATTAATTTCAGAAATTTTCGAGATGTCATGAGCCTTTGCGATGACCAGCAAAAGGAAAAATTTTTAGGAATCATGC
The DNA here is from genome assembly GCA_024643455.1 of Cytophagales bacterium. Classification (GTDB taxonomy): domain Bacteria; phylum Bacteroidota; class Bacteroidia; order Cytophagales; family Cyclobacteriaceae; genus JAAUQL01. Next base: position 3,807 of record JAHEMV010000458.1, on the reverse strand, counting down.
AGCGGGCATTTAAACCAAGAAATGACTACCACGGGAGAGATAGAGAAATGTCAGGTAAAAAAAGTAAATAGGCTAAGATAAAGTTTTTGTTAGGAATCAATGGGATACAGATTTTTCACTAATGGAAAGCCTCTCTTTTAATCCTTAAAATGCAATGTTTAGTCCGACATCAAAAACAATAAATTTAAGCATGGAAAGTCAGTTAAAAATTAAGTGGAATTTGAATGGCATATTCTGGATCTTTTTGAGTGTGTTTTTTTACGCAGGTTTTTTTGTTCAGGCTCAAGATAGGGTCAATACTGATAAGATAGGAAGAAAATGGCTTGATGTTTCTTATGCTGATCAGTCTCCTGCTCAAAAACTTGATGTGTACTTGCCAGACGAAGGAGATGGACCTTTTCCCGTAATTCTTTCGATTCATGGAGGAGCATTCAAATTTGGCGACAAAGGGGATAACCAGGTCGCACCAATGCTCGAAGGACTCAAACGCGGATATGCTGTGGTTTCAATCAATTACCGGTTGAGCGGAGAAGCACTATTTCCTGCTCAGATTTATGATGTAAAAACTGCAGTACGCTGGATCCGATCCAATTCAAGGCATTACAAATTTGATCCGGAAAGGATTGCCGCATGGGGCGGTTCTGCTGGCGGGCATCTCGCTTCAATGCTAGGTACCTCGGGAAATGTTAAAGAGTTGGAAGATTTGAACCAGGGTAATGGAAATCAGTCGAGTCGGGTCATCGCTGTTGTGGATTGGTTCGGTCCAACCGATTTTTTAAAAATGGACGAACAGCTTATGGAAAGCGGAGTGAAAAATCCCCAGGTTCATTCGATCCCTGATTCACCTGAATCAGAGCTTATTGGAAAGAATCTGACCGACGCCCCTGATCTTGTAAAGTTCGTAAATCCTGAAACTTACATTTCAAAAGATGATCCACCATTTTTAATTCAGCATGGATTAATTGACCACCTAGTGCCTTACCAGCAATCCGTTAATCTTTCAAAAAAGTTGGAGTCCGTATTAGGGAAAGAAAAAGTCACGCTGGAACTATTTCCTGAAACTGATCACGGCGGACCGGCATTCACATCAGAACAAAATATAAATAAAGTATTTGAGTTCCTCGATTCTTATTTAAAACGTTAAAGTAAACTGTGTCATAATTAATTTCTCTGATAATAAACAAAAAAAATTAATGAGAAAAAGCCTATTGTTATTCGTTGTCATGATCTTCATGACCAGTTTCCAAATTTTGGATGCTCAGGTTGCTGATTCAGAGTACAGAATCAGCAAGACCATACCCTTGTCTGGTGATGGGTGGTGGGATTACCTGTCAGTCGACCAGGTAAATAAAAGATTATTTATTTCACATGGAACACAGGTTAATGTGGTCGATTTGAATACACTTGAAGAGATCGCCATAATTCCTGAAACTAACGGGGTTCACGGTATTGCCATTGCCAATGATCTCAACAAAGCATTCATATCCTGTGGCATGGATTCTTCGGTATTAATTATAGACCTAAAGAGTTTTAAGCCAGAAGCAAAAATAAATGTGACCGGCAAAAATCCTGATTGTATACTTTATGATTCCTTTTCAAAACAAGTATTTACCTTCAATGGAAGGAGTAGCAATGCAACCGTAATTGATGCAAATACCTATAAAGTTTTGGCAACCATACCGTTGGCAGGAAAGCCTGAATTTTCACAAACTGACGGGAAAGGTAAAATTTATGTAAATATTGAAGATAAAAGTAGTATTGCAGTGATCAATGCCAAAACGTTAAAGGTGGATCATTTGTGGTCAATTGCTCCCGGTGAAGAACCATCAGGCCTTGCCTTGGATACTGAAAATAGCCGACTGTATTCTGTGTGTGGTAATAAAAAGATGACCGTTACGGATGCAAAAAATGGTAAAGTAATTACAACGGTACCCATTGGAGATGGATGTGACGGCGTGGCATTTGATCCGGGTACTAAAAGAATTTTCGCTTCTAATGGAGAAGGAACGGTTACCATTATTCAAATAGAAGGGAAGGATAAGTATCGTGTTTTGGATAATCTGAAGACAAAGGAAGGTGGAAGAACCATCACGGTGGATAAGTCAACCCATCATGTTTATATTTCCGGGGCTGAGTATGAACCAGGTACAGGGAGAAGACCAGCAAAGCCTGGCACTTTTAGCGTATTGGAAATTGCGACCCTAAAATAGAATTTGACAAATTAAAGTAATCGAATTTAAAAATTCATATTTTTAAAAATTGCCCGAGATATTATTGGCTTGGTTAAAGTTGTCACGCAGAGAATAGCCGTACATATGAGAATTTTTTTGATAATTTCATTCCTGATTTTTATTTTGGACAATGTTCAACTCCAGGGCCAGGATCTTCATTTTTACATTGAACAGGCAAAAGTAAACAGTCCACTGATCAAGGAAAATCAGAATCAAATTGAAGCTGCCAGCCTGGAAGTTGAGCGATTAAAAGCACTTTATACCAAAGCTCAAATTAATCTGAGTGGAGGGTATTTATTTGCCCCGGTTGTTGCCACTGAAAATGGGAAAAATAAACTGGTGTTGAATCCATCGGGTTTGGAAGAAGATTATTTTGGCTATGACAATTCTTCAACCAACGGTGGGATGTATCAGGGTATAATTAATATTGATCAGCCACTCTTCAATGGTTCCCGATATGAAGCAAATAAGGAACTCACCATGGTGGGTTCACGCATCAATGAAAACAATATTGAGCTAACGACTCATGAATTAGAAAAATTTGTAACGGATCAATACATTCTATGCTTGCAGCATTATAAAGAAACAGAATACCTTAATTCCCTGATTGAAATAATTAACAATCAAAAAAACGCTGTCTCAAAGCTTGTGGAAAATGGAATAGCGAAGCAATCAGATCTCTCTTTAATTCTTATTGAACAAAAAACTTTGCTAACCGAACTGAATAAATTTAACACCTACTATCGAAGTAGTTTGATGGATTTACGGATATTATGTGGCATTTCGGATACAAGTTATCAGGTTCTGGAAAATATTGATCTTCAACTAAGCCAAGATAATTCAGGCTCACGATTCACTTACAAATATGATTTGGACAGTCTTAGCCTTGCTGCATCACAAAAAGTATTTGAACTAAAATATAAACCTGTAGTGGGAGTTTTCGCTAACACGGGATTAAATGCCGTTTATGCCCCTACGTTACTCAATCGATTTGGATTGAGTGCCGGAATTAATTTCACCATGAATCTGACAGATGGTAGTCAGCGAAAAATCGAACAGCAGCGTACAGAAATCCTGATGAGATCTGCCAGCCAGTTTAAAGATTTTTTCTATAATCAAAATAGTGTACGAAAGAACAGAATAGTCGAAGAACTAAAATCTACAGATGAACGGTTGATCCTGATTCAGGATCAATTAAACGAGTATCAAAGACTTCTTGAGTTGTACAAACTGGAGTTGATGAATGGACAAATATCCGTCTTTAATTATGTCAGCATCCTAAAAAGTGTGGTTATGACCCAAAGGGATTTTGTTCTTATTCAAACCAATAAGGAGCTTCTAATCAATCTATATAATTACTGGAATTGGTAACATTATGAACATAAATATCAAATACATCATAGTCTTCATGCTGATCGTAACTGCGTGTAAAATACCTGCAACTGAAGAAGAAACTCCAATAAAAGCAAAAGTTTCAGTCGAAGTTACCGGTATAGCTATGGGCATTATTGAAGATGAACTTACCTTGTTTGCATCTACAATGTATTTAAATCGAAACATTGTGACTGCACCAATT
>JAHEMV010000044.1 GCA_024643455.1 Cytophagales bacterium | reverse complement strand
TTATCACTTGGAAACATGATGAACAAAGGTGTTATTCCAAATACGGATCTCAATCGTACTACATTTGGATTGGCAACTTCATTAAATTTGACAGATAACTTTAAAGTTAGCTCAAACATTACTGTTAATAATTCTGGTTCGAATAACAGAGCACCTGGTAACAGAGGAGCCAACCCTTTACAACACCTTGTTTCAACCAATTCACAAATTGACATTGAAGACTTGAGAGATTATTGGGTTGAAGGGTATGAAGGATTACGTCAGAAAACGGCAGTTGATATTGATAATCCGGATACTCCAGGTTCAGGTATAGAAAATGATAATCCGTTTTTCCTGGCTTATGAAAACCTTAATAGTTTCAACAGAGAGCGGCTTTATGGAAACATACGGGCTGACTGGCAAATCACTAAGGAGTTCAGCATCTTTGGGCGATACAGTCAGGATGGATATTCTGAAAAGAGAGAAACTAAAATATCAAATGGATATAGCGGTGAACCAAATGGAACATACGGTCTTATCAATCTGAATAGGGTAGAGCGTAACGCTGACTTTTTGGCTACATATGCCAAAGTTGCTACCGATTGGAGCTTAAATGTATCCGCTGGAGGTAATGTTCGCTATAATTATGGAGAAGACACAAGAAACGCTACTAAAACAAGAGGTAGTGGACTTATAATTCCAAACATATTTACGCTTTCTAATATAGCACCAAATAATCTTGATTATTATCATGGTTCTTCTGAAAAATTAGTTTACAGTGCGTATGGCCTTGCATCTTTTGGATTCAAGGATATGGTTTATTTGGATGTTACCGGAAGGAATGACTGGTCAAGCACCTTACCTGAAGCAAACAGATCATTTTTCTATCCATCTGTTTCGGGTAGTGTGTTATTTGATGAAATCTTTGCTCTGCCGAATAGCTGGAATCTTGCCAAGGTTAGAGTAGGTTGGGCACAAGTAGGTAACGATACTGATCCATATCGTTTGGTACAAACATTGGGTCAATTAGATGCGTGGGGCAATGTAACTAGACTTACAACTCCAAGTGGTTTATTATCTCCGGATTTAAAACCAGAAATACAGACATCATTTGAAGTTGGTGCTGATTTAGGCTTTTTCGATAATCGTTTAAGGCTTGAAGGAACATATTATAAATCTCAAAATGAAAACCAAATATTCAATATCGGTACTGCTCCTTCATCCGGAGCTACTTCAAAGCTTATTAACGCAGGTGTCGTTGAAAGCACTGGTTTAGAGCTTGTAATTGGCGGTACTCCAGTTAGTAATGCTAATTTCAACTGGGATTTGAACTTTGTATTTTCAAAGAACAAATCCGTATTGAAAGAATTACCTGATGGTGTTGATTACCTCAGACTGTGGAATGATGCAAAAGGAGGCGCTTACTCCTGGGTAGGGGATGAAATTGGACAGATAATTGACCGTTCACAGGTGGTTGTTGAACCTGGTGATCCTAGAGATCCAACAGGACAATATGTAGGTTGGCCTATCCTGGATGATGAAGGATGGGATGATTCCAATAGCACATTACAGGAACTGAATGAAGTGACTGGAAAAATGGAACGTGTCGCTCCGGTTATAGGAAATTTCAATCCTGATTTTATGTTGGGTGTACAAACAGCACTTAGATTTAAATCTTTTAGTTTATCTGCTAGTTTAGACTGGAGAGCCGGTGGACAGTTTGTATCGCAGACACTTCGTTATAACGAATCCGATCTTCAAACAGAGCGTTTTATAAATTCACTTTTGCATTGGCAGGATGTTGTATCTAGTAGAGACCAGCTCCCTCAATGGTTGAAAGATCACGAATCTGAGTGGATAACTGGAGGAGTACACATTGTAGGTGGCCCTGATTCAGATCATGGGGGAATAGACTATACCGAAGGTGGAATCACCTTACAGGATGGTACATTTTATCCAGGTGTTATTGATGATGGAAATGGAGGATTTATAGAAAATCTAGGAGCTCCAGGTCAAACAATGGTACTCAGATATGGAGACAACTACCCATGGAGCTATACAAAAGCAGCTACGTTTGATGCTGATTTCGTGAAGATTAGAGATATCGCGCTTACTTACGATTTTCCATCAAGCATTTATTCCAAGATGGGATTACAAAATTTGTCGTTCTCTGTGACAAGTCGTAACATCATTTTGTGGACGAAAGCGGGCATCAACATTGATCCTGAAACTGCTTTTCAACCAGAGAGTGGAAAAGTTGGTGATGGTTCGGTTTTGTTCAAGCAGGGTATAGAACGGTTCAATGTGAATCCATGGGTTATTCCAGTTGGTTTCAAACTTAACTTTGGATTTTAATAAGAAAATTAAAAAAAAAGACATGAAAATTTTAAAATATAAATTATTTGGAATACTGGCATTGCTTGTGCTTTTTGTTTCCTCTTGTCAGGATTTAACGGAGATCAACGTGAATCCAAATGGTATAGATCCTGCGGTCGCGCATCCGAATTTGTTAATGCCGACTATACTTACAAATACCGCCAATAACTATCAAAATTTAGGATTTGGAAATATGTCAGGTGTTATGCAGCATACACAGAAAGATGCCTGGGATTCAGATCATAACGATTATGCGTGGAGTCAAAGTAGTTGGTCTGGATATTATGGCATATTACGAGACAATAAATTAATGTATGATAAAGCTGTAGAAGGTGATTTAAAATTTCACCAGGGTGTTGCACTTGTAATGCGTTCATATGTTTTTGGTCTGATTGCCGATTTATGGGGTGATGCACCTTACACTGAAGCACTGAATAGCGACGAAGGTAACTTGAAACCTGTATTTGATTCTCAAGAGGTTATTTATAATGGAATATTTTCAGATCTGGCAGAAGCGAATACACTTTTTTCTGGTTCCGACTTTAAAGAGGTCAATAATGATGCAGATGTGTTGTTTCATGGTGATGCTAAAATGTGGCAAAAATTTGCTAATTCATTAGCCTTGAGGTATTACATGCGCATTTCGGAAAAATCACCAAGTGTTGCTGAAGCAGGAATCAAAGTTGTTTCTCAATTGCCTCTTTTAACTTCTGCAGATGAAGATGCTACAATTGATTACATCGGAACAAGCGGAGATAATTCCTGGCCATCTAATATTCCTTTTGCGGATAACAGCGCTTACTTGAGAATAAATGTATGCTCAGTTTTAACCGAAAAATTGCAAGATCTCAATGACCCGAGAATTGAAGTTTTTGCTAACAAAGTTGAAGTCCCGATTGTAATTAGTGACGATCATGCAGCTGATGGTCCGGATGTACTTTTTGAGGGTACCCGATATATTACCAATGCTGAATTTACTGCTAAAAATTATAAGCTAAAGGTTCATGGAGAAAATCCAACACAGGATGATCTGACCAATAGCATTATCGTGGATACCAATCCAGCAATGTATGTAGGTCAGCCACCTAGTATTGGAAGCCAGGCAAACTGGTATAATCTTAACCCAGCTCCAGTTCAGGGAGGAAATAATGTTCACGTTTCTAAACTGAATTCGATGTATAGGAATCCTAGTGGTGATCTTCTGAAGATGAGGTTGATATCTGCCGCGGAAGTTCATTTTATTTTGGCCGAGGCCGCAGAAAGAGGTTGGATAAGCGGGCAGCAAACTCATTATGAGGCTGGGGTAGAAGCTTCATTTGAAACCTGGGGAGCTGATATTACGGGTTACCTTTCAGGACCAGCAGCTTATGACGGATCACTTGAGCAAATTATGGAGCAAAAGTGGATCGCGAGCTGGACAGTAGCAACTGAATCATGGTTTGACTGGAGAAGAACAGGATTGCCAGACATTAAAGCAGGACCTTATGCAAGACGAGATAATCTCCCATTACGATTTTATTATGGTGATGACGAAGAAAATCTAAACGCACAAAATTATCTTGATGCAATAGCAAAACTTCAGCCTACAGCTGATAATAAAGAAGATAATAATGATAGTGCATGGTCTAAAATGTGGTTATTGCAATAAGTTAAGAATTTTCGAATCCAATAATTAGGATTTAGGTAAGTAGTAATAAATTGTTAAAAAGCCACTTTTTATGAGAAGTGGCTTTTTAATTTGAAAGGGGCAACCTATTGCTATAATGACCATTTGAAATTTGTCATTAATTTTCAAGAGATTAATAAATTCTTTATATTAAAGGGAGAGAATCTGATGCATATTGTAAAGTTATTAAAATCGACTAATTGATAATTGAATGCAAAATTATAGTGCATTATGGTTAAATGTTCAAATTAGGATGACTTATTAGGTTTAATGTTTGACAATGGGGCGTGACAAAAATAAAAATGACTGAGTTCGTTTATTTGCCATAATTTTTTAAAAAATATATAATGCTTTATTAAAAGACAAAGCTCCTAAAAATTGAGGTTTGTTTTCTTGAATAAATACCCAAATAATTAATAATAGATTATTCCTATTATTAACGTAGCTTAAGTCAATTTTATGAAATACAGTATAATTCAAAAAAGGAAAAGTTTATTTTATCCAAATTAAATTTCTTATTATGAAACAATTTCGACTAATGTTATTTGGTCCGGTTTTGCTCTTAACACTACTATTTATTTCGTGTAGTGAAGAACAGAAAGTGGACTTGCCAACTTCTGCCATTATCCATTATAGTATTGTGGATAAGCAGGTAGCTTTTACAGCCTTGACACATAATGCCAACTCCTATGCATGGGATTTTGGAGATGGTGAAACTAGTGATGAAAAAGATCCGGTCCATGTTTACGCTGGTGGCGGATATTATACTGCCATTCTTACAGTTTCTGGTGGTACCGGAACTGTTACTAAAACAGTAGAATTAGCGGTAGCAATTACACCATACGTTTTGCTTACTGGAGGTCCATTAGCGACCAATGGGAAAACTTGGAAATTAAATTCTGCTCATTCGAAATTCGACTACTTTGCTAATGCTGATGCTACATTAACTACATTTTTGCCTGCATATACGCCATTACCGGCAGGAATTTTTGGACAATTAGATATGGGAGAAGTATATCTTGATACCTATACTTTTCACTATGACGGGAGCTATGGGCATGATGTTAAAGAAGATAATGCTGCATTTGCCGGATTAGTTAATCAATTGGTATATAATGGAGGAGCAGATATCGTCAATGCGGGTGGTGCTGATTTTGGGTTATGTACTGCAATATATACACCTAATGCTGGTGCCACTTTTACTTTTGTTGAGAAAGAAAATTTTGCTGTTCCTTCCGTTTACGGGCCTGGTGGAATCGTTACCTATAATGATGTAAGTACACTGGATTTCTCCGGGACTGAGTTTGTCGGTTTTGCCGATTTTCAACGGAAAGTAATTCTTCAGGATATTACTTCCAATTCGATGAGGTTAGTAATGTTTGCGGCTTTATCACCAGATTATTTTCCGGCAAATACACATGCACTCGTACTTACTTTTGAAGTTGTTAATTAGGGGTGCATGTCCATTTTATAAATACTGAATATTATGAATTATAAATATACAATTAGAAAATTGACAGATAAATCCATCATGTCATTATTGGTTGGCATTTTGCTTTCATTATCTGTTTATGCAGAAAATTTGCAAGGAGTGACTGTTACAGGTGTGGTAATAGGATCTTCTGATGGAGCACCGCTTCCAGGAGTGAATGTATTGCTCAAAGGAACCCAGGAGGGAACAATTACCGATCTCAATGGAGCTTTTAGTATTGAGGCAGATGATGAAAACTCGGTTATTATTTTTTCTTATGTGGGTTATAATACCGAGGAAATCGTTGTTGGGAACAAAACGATAATCAATATTGAATTGGTCGAAGATGTGACTGCGCTAAATGAAGTAGTCGTAACAGCCCTTGGTATTCAAAGAGAAGAAAAATCTCTTGGGTATTCTGTTGCTAAAGTTGATGGGCAGGAGCTTACCAGAGTAGTTCAGGAGAACGTATTGAATTCGATGTCTGGTAAAGTTGCTGGTGTAACGATTAATTCTACTGGAGGTACTGGTTCATCGGTAAGCATGGTAATTAGGGGTGCGACATCCTTAAGCACAGACAATCAACCATTATTCGTGGTAGATGGTGTCCCGATCACTAATACGGTAAATAATGTTGGCGGATTTGGAAGTGACAATAGAGTGGATTATGGTAACGCCATCTCCGATTTGGATCCTGAAAGTATTGAAAATGTCACCATACTTAAAGGTCCGAGTGCCGCTGCTTTATATGGAACAAGAGCAGGAAACGGAGTTGTACTGATCACAACAAAAAGATCAAAAAAGAATGAAGGAATGAAAGTATCTGTGACGTCGAATACAGTATTTGATTTACCTTCAAAATTTATCAATACACAAAATCATTTTTCTACCGGATTCTTCTCATTTAGACCAGAAGATGTTGGAGGAGGTGTATTACCGGATATCAATCCTGGTGATGGTACTGGAAACGGTCCCGAAAATGACAAAGGGTATTGGGCAATCCAATGGGATGCACCATTGGATGCAAATGGGCAACCAATTCCAACTGAAGTGGTTTCTTACCCCGATAATATTGATAATTTTTTAAATGACTTCGCTTTTACTACGACCAACGGAGCGTCTATTTCAAATAGTTCAAAAGCTGTCAATTATCGGTTGGGATTTACAAACATGACACACAGCGGTTTAATTCCAAATACTGACTTAAATAGAAATAACTTGTCCTTAGCTGCTTCTTCAATGTTAAATGAAAAGCTAACAATTAGTACAGATATTAATTTTAGTAATTCATTTGCAGATAATAGAGCTTCATCAAATCGAGGATCAAATCCATTGCAATGGGCCTATTCACATCCGACAAATATCGATATACTAAAGCTTCAGGATTATGGCACAGGAAATGACATCCTTAGAGTTTCTGATAATCATGAAAATCCATATTTTTTAGCGCATGAGGTAAACAATAGTTTTAATCGCTATCGGGTTTATGGTAACGTAGTTGCTAATTACCAGATATCACCTGCATTTAATGTTATGGCCCGATATACATTGAATAAGACAGATGATACGGAAGAATCAAAAATTGCCCCCGGGTATTTGAGAGAACCGAATAATGGAGCGTATGGTATTGTAACTGCCAATGGACTTGAGACCAATATGGATATCTTAGGAACATATAAAAAAGATTGGGATGATTTTACAGTTAGTGCTTCGGTCGGCGGTAATCTTATGTATCAAAAAGCATCAAGCATCAGCAACTCCTCGAAATCAGGTTCAGGTCTTATCGTACCAAATGTGTTTACAGTTCAAAATATAAGTTCTGGATCACTTAATTATAGTAATTATAGAAGTGAAAAAGCAATAAATAGTATTTATGCAATGGCTAATTTAAGTTGGCGATATATGTTGTTTTTGGATTTAACAGCCAGGAATGACTGGTCCAGCACCTTGCCAGCCGCCAATAGATCTTATTTTTACCCATCTGCTTCCTTGAGTTTTTTAGTAAATGAAGTTTTTGAAATGGGTGAAGTGGACATGCTTAAATTAAGAGGTGGTTGGGCCCAGGTTGGAAATGATACAGGACCCTATCAATTGAATGCAACCTATGGCGATGCTGGCCAATGGGGGGATGCTACCAGGCTGGCGAAATCCAGTGGATTGTTGGCTCCAAATCTTTTGCCTGAGCAAGCTACATCAATGGAATTTGGTACAGATTTAAAGATGTTTTCAAACAGACTTCGATTTGAAGGAACCTATTATACAGTAGATAATGAAAATCAGATTTTAGGGGTACCTCTTGCTGCTTCGACTGGGTTTAGTGGTGTCCAAATTAATGCAGGTTTATTGCAAAGTACTGGCTGGGAAATTTTATTAGGCGGAACGCCAATTAGTACCACAAATTGGCGATGGGATCTGGATTTAAATTTCACTAAAAATGAAACTAAAATTATAGAATTAGCAGAAGGTGTTGATTATATACAATTTTGGGATGAGGCCAGAGTTAAAAATATTGGATTTGTAAAAAATGATGCACTGGGTCAGGATGGTTTGGTAGGTAATCTATATTCAAGGGAAGTAAAAAGAGTGGAAGATGTAAATTCGCCTTACCTTGGTTATCCAATTCTCGGTAGTGGTTTAGATGCAGAATGGGAAGGTGAAGAAGACTATTCTAAAATAGGAAACTATAATCCTGATTTTATTCTGGGGATGCAATCAGCACTTTCTTATAAGAATTTTTCATTAAACATGACATTTGACTGGAGATCAGGAGGTCAGTATGTTTCACAGACCTATCGGTATTTATCGGAATCTGTAGTAACACAAACCTGGTTGGATGAACTGGTAAACCCTGGTGATTTGGGAGGTGCTCCAAGCCAGGAACTTCGCGATTGGGTTGTTGCACATGCAGATGAATTGTTATTGAGTGATCGATTGAGACCTGTCGGAGGTCCTACTCCTGAATACGGTGGATTCCCGGAAAATTTTAGCGGTATAACTGTTCACGATGCAACATTTACGCCTGGAGTAGTTGGAACATATGACTCAGAAGGTAATTTTATATTAGACCATGAAAACTTGGGTAATGTAGGCACTACCTTTGTTCCTTATGTTGTGAGTTATCCATGGGATATCGGTAGGGCAAATATGTTTGATGCTGACTATGTTAAAATAAGGGAAATTGCATTAAGTTATCAGTTGCCAAATACGATTTCAGATAAGATTGGTATGCAAGATGTAAATTTCTCTATTTATAGCAGGAATATCATGTTATGGACTAAAGATTCAAATCTTGGAGTCGATCCGGAGCGCGCCTTTCAAGCAGAAAGTAGTGGTAGATTTTCACAAGGCGTCGAAAGATATAATGTGAATCCATGGGTTATACCAGTTGGTTTTAAAATTGGGTTTACTTTTTAAAGGAATTAAAATATACAATTATGTTTACTATTAAATATAGATTTATAATTATATCGATTTTGATACTTACTTTCGGAGTATCATGTCATGATCTGGATGAGCTGAATATTAATCCAAATGGTGTCGATCCAGAGACCGCAGACCTTAATCTTTTAATGGCTACTATTGAAACTGGAGTTGGACAAACTGTAGTTGGCCTTGGATTTGGTGATATTGCAGGTGTTATGCAACACACACAAAAAGACGGTTGGTCAGGCGGACACAATGATTATGACTGGGATAATCAAGGTGGTAGCTGGTCTGGGTACTATGGAATCTTAAGAAATAATGAAGAGTTATATAAAAAAGCTGTCGATGGCGGTTACGAATTTCATCAAGGTGTAGCTCTGATTATGAAATCTTATACCTATGGCTTGATCGCAGATCTTTGGGGTGATGCGCCTTACTCAGAAGCCTTGTTGGCAGAAAATGGACCGGAAAATTTTAAACCCTCATTTGACAGTCAAAAGGATATTTATTTGGGAATTCTAGCGGATCTGGAATCTGCAAATACACTTTTGTCTCAAAATCAGTCAGCATATACCAATATAAATTCATCTCAGGATGTATTGTATCATGGCGATGTGTCGAAATGGAGAAAGTTTGCAAATTCTCTGGCACTCAGATATTATATGCGATTATCAGCAAAGGAACCAGCTACGGCTGAAGAAGGGATTAAGAAGATTAGTTCTGATCCAACAAAATATCCTTTGATTTCTAGTGCCAGTGATGATGCAGCTATTTCTTATATAGGCAATTCTCCTTCTGATTCTTGGCCTAGTAATACCGTTTTTGATACAAGTCCGAGTGGTAGCTATATGAGGATTAAACTTTGCAGTACTTTTGTGGATGTGCTTGAAAGTTTGAATGATCCAAGGCTTGGAGTATGGGCAAATAAAATTGAGATCCCTTTAGTATTGGTTCCGGGTACTGGTATAGATCAAATCGTTAATGGTGTTAGGGAAATTTCACAAGATATTGTCGATGATTATGAGACATCATGGGGCGTAGGTGTAGATTATGATCCGGAATATGTGGGAATTCCTCCTTCAGTTTTTGCAGCATCTCAATACAACCTAAACCCAAATTTGGATCAGGGTGTATTTAATCCTCATGCTTCACAATTGAATGATATATATAAAAATACATCAGGGCCATTATTATTGATGAGGATTATGTCAGCGGCTGAAGTAAATTTCATTCTTTCTGAGGCATCATTGTATGGATGGGCATCCGGTAGTCCGGAAGAGCATTATGCAGCGGGGATCAAGCAATCTCTGAATGCCTGGGGTGTAGGCGGTGCATATAATGATTATATCACTGGAGCACCTTATTCAGGTTTAGAGAGTATTATTCAACAAAAGTGGATTGCAAGCTGGTCAGCTGCTGCAGAATCATGGTTTGATTACAGAAGAACCGGCTTACCTGATCTTCAGACAGGAGAGTCTGCAAAACGGACAAAATTACCACTTCGATTTTATTACAACTTCGACAGTGAGATTGCTTTAAATACTGCAAATGCGGATGCTGCAATAGAAAAATTGGAAGAAACACCCTACAAAGGCAGTGATGTGAGTAAGAACAGTGCCTGGTCAAAAAGTTGGCTTTTAATTGGCACTGGTAAGCCATATTAATAGAACATTATTTAATCAAGTAAAGCCGTTCTGTTTTCAGGACGGCTTTTTCATACTCCCAATTTTAAAGCTTTAAACTATGGTTCGCAAAATTTTCATTGGTCTGGGTGTACTTTTAATGATTGTCATTGTTTTTCTTTTCTGGGCTCTTAAAACAGTTGATTATACTCCCTATTTTGAAACCAATTATTATAAATCCACCAGGGCACGATTAGATAGTGTTGAATCAAAGTTAGGCGTGACAACAGGTCCACTCTTTATTGGTTTCGGTAAAGAAAGTATAACGCCCGGGATACATGGTGTCAGTGAGGATTCTAATGAAGGCGTTTTTTCTGAAATTCCTTTGGCTGGTTACGGAGGGAGAAAAGGTGCCCCTGCAACCGGAATACACGATAGCCTTTTTGTAAAGGCTGTTGCCTTGCAAGTCAATCAAGAAATCATCGTTTTTGTTGGATCAGATTTACTTATTATGCCTCCGGAAGTTAGTAGGTTAGCTTTGGAAAACGTTTCAGGTTTGGGTTTGAAACGAAGAAATATTTTCTTTTCTGCGACGCATACACACTCCAGTGTAGGAGCCTGGTCAGCAGGTAAAGTCGGTGAATTATTTGGAGGAGTTTATAATCCTTTAGTAGTGGATTGGCTTTCAAACCGAGTCTCAAGTGCAATAAAAGAAGCAGTTTCAAATCTTAATCCTGGTGAGTTGGGCATTGGAAATTTTTATGCCAGGGAATTTGTCCGAAATCGCCTGGTCGGCGATGATGGGAATGTAAATCCTGATTTCATGCTGATGATCGCAAAGCAAACTAATGGAAAAACAGCTGTTTTGGGATCATTTGATGCACATGCAACAACTCTGGGAGATTGGAATATGGAAACAAGTGCAGATTATCCTGGATACTGGCAGAGGCGATTGGAACAAAACGGATTTGATATGGCAGTGTTTTTTGCAGGAAGTGTGGGAAGTCACAGCTATCAGAGCAAGGGTGAAAAATTTGATAAATCGAAATACTTGGGTGAAGCCTTAGCGGATAGTGTGGTTAAGTATGCTGATAATATTATTTTGAAAGATAGTATTGATCTTGCTTCCATGACACTGAATGTAGATATTCCTGAATTTCAAATTAGAATTTCAGATGGTATTCGGTTAAATCCTACGGTAGCACGCATGCTATTTCCCGAAGTAGGAGAGGTTTTTCTACAAACCGCAAAAATCGATAATCTAATCTGGGCTACCGCTCCAAGTGATTTCAGCGGTGAAACAGCTATAGTTTATAAAAATGCCATGTACAAAAAAGGACTTAAAGCCATGGTGAGTAGTTTTAATGGCGCTTATACTGGGTACATTATTCCATGTAAATATTACCATTTGGATGCCTATGAATCTCGTTTGATGAACTGGTTTGGACCCTCATACAATCCATATATCAATTATTTGCTTGGAGAAATGATGGGAAGTGTATCTTCTGTGCAGCAATAATTAACAACCTAAATTTTTTGTTCTTTCAAATTTCAAACCTAATTACCATATTTAATATCGATATTGTTTTTAGAGTATGTCAGAACTTGGTTCCCGCAGGAGAAAAAATCTCATTTTGTTCATTTTTAGCGGAATACTCTTTGGTCAGTTTTATTCAATTCTTCATGTTGGTGTTTCCAATTTATTCGCTTCAATAAATTCCACGACAATTGGCCTGCTCATTGGCTTGTTTGCAGGAATATTCGAACTGTATTATTATCCGCGCAAATTAAGAAAGTTTAGTTTTCCCATAGTTTTAATAATCAGATCTGTATACTATCTAACCCTTGTTGTAACCACAATATTGGTCGAATTAGTTGTCGCCCGTATGATTAAGAACCAGATGAACTTTTTTGAAGTGTTTAAAAGTGAGGAGTTCCAGTATTTTATTTTACATGGAGATTTTTTTGTCAGTATTCTTTATGCTTCTGTACTCATCATTCTTTTTAACTTCACAAGATTAATGTACCGAAAGTTAGGTCAACGAACTTTGGGTGATCTGATAACCGGGAAATACGTCACTCCGGTAACCCAAAATAAAATAGTAATGTTTCTTCAGATCGCCAATACTGGAAATTTTTTAGACAAACTTGGTAGAGGTCGGTTTAATGATTTTTTAAATGATTTTATTTTTGATATTACTGAACCCTTATTGACATATCGAGCAGAAATTTATGAATATTTTGATGACCAGATAATTGTCATGTGGAATTTAAAAAGCGGTATTTCAAATGCAGGTTGCATAAGAGCTTTTTTTGAAGCGAAAAATAACCTTATTCAAAAAAAAGAGGATTATATAGTAAAATACAATGCATTTCCCCGGATTCAGGCAGCAATTCATGCTGGTGCTGTAATCAAGGGTGAAATCGGCGTAGTAAAAAGTACAATTAAATATAGCGGAGATCTGATGAATTCTACATCCAGGCTACTTGAACAATGTGTTCAAAACGATAGGGAATTTTTGATTGAAGCTAAACTTAAAGACAAAATTGTCTTACCAGTAATATTAGAATATGATTATGTAGGAAAATTTTTACCAAAAGGTAAGAGCCAGGAAATCGATTTTTATTCCATTAATGAAAAAACAATGCTTTAGCAGATGATATGAACTTTAGAAAGCATCAGGTTTCCCATAGAAATGCAATTTTACGAATCGTTGTGGTATCAAGTCTGCTTGGTGTGATCTACCCAATGTTTACAGATGAGTATGATGATCCGCGAGCTTTATTAAATGGTTTTTTAATAGGTCTTATCGGTAGTCTAGTCATTGCAATTTTTGAATTTGTAATTTTTGATCCGCATTCACGGAAATTATCTTTTTTTAAAGTTCTTACTCTTAAGATCATCTTTTATTTCCTTGCCTTTGTATCTACAATTTTGATTGTTAAGGTTTTTATTGATAGCCTTTTCTTTAAAATGGCGTTTGTGGAGTATTTTAGAAGTGATTTATTCAAACATTTCATATATGAAGAAGACTTCCTTATAATATTATCGTACAGTTTTTTCTTTCTTGTCATTGTGGTATTCACAATCCAAATCTCAAGAAAGTTGGGATATAGCACATTATTGTATACGATAACAGGCAAATACCATAAACCAAAAGAAGAATCTCGAATTTTTATGAATATTGATATCAAATCTTCTACAACTATTGCTGAAAAACTAGGAGGATTTAAGTATCATGAATTTTTGAACCATTTTTACGAGGATATTACCAAATGCATTTTAGCTGCACATGGAGAAATTTTTCGATATGTCGGAGATGGAATCGGGATCACCTGGTTGAAGCACAAGGGTCTGGAAAATTCTAATTGTGTTCAAGCATTTATTAATATTAATTATGAAATGGAGGTTCAGAAAGAACAATATCTTTTGCGCTTTGGTTTTATTCCTGAATACACATTTTTTATTCATGTCGGAAAAGTTATTACCAGTGAAATTGGTGATATAAAACGACAGATAATTTATAATGGAGACGTGCTGTATAAATTGGCTGATATGGAAAAAACGGGGAAAAAATATTCTGTACCAATTCTGGTATCCGGAGCATTAAAGGAAATGCTTGAGTTGCCTGTCAGCTATCAGTATGAAAAATGTTCCTTAAATATTCATGAACATTCAGAAATTGACTGTTACACAATTAAAAAGATTCAGGAATAAATGATTAATGCTCAATTTTAGGCATGCTTATAAATGTTTTTTTAAAAATGCATCAATATAAAACTGGCAATACTCATTTACTTTTACTGATAAATCCATCGTATGTGGCCATCCTTTTAAACGGTGATATTCATGTGGTACACTAGCTTTTGACAGCCATTGATCCAGCGAATCAGATTGACTTACAGGAACAAGAGAATCGATAGTTCCCTGAAAAATCAGCGTTGGGGGATCATCGGATGAGATATAGGTTTTTGGAGAAGCATCCCTGTAGATTTCATGATTTTCATCATAAGTTGCATTCAGGAAATCTTTTACCTGGTTCGTACTTATCGCATAAGGAGTAGTTAAGTCTGTCGGGCCGTACAGATCGACAATTGCATTTACCCTGGTGCTAACTGAATCAATTGCACATTCATTACAAAAAGATGGATCATCCGGATCGTAACCAGCCATCATAGCCAGGTGACCACCTGCTGATCCTCCAATTAGTGCAATTTTAGTTGCATCAATTCCATAATCGCTACCATATTTTTTTACCCATTTTATAGCACAGTTTACATCTTGAATCGCCGCTGGGAAAGGTGCAACTTTTACAAGACGATAGGAAATGGTTAGGGTGATATATCCTTTTTTGGCGTAATCAATCAGGTAAGGAAGATAATCAGCGCGTTTGCCGCTTCGCCAGGCTCCACCGTGTATGAAAATCAGAACTGGCGCTGGAGTATGCAGATCTTTCTGTTTATATAGATCAAGCTGTAAGGAAAGGGTGTCTACCTTTTTGTATTCGATATCTTTTATTTCCATGATGTCGCTGGGGATTTCAGGCTCAGTATTAATCAGATCAAGCATTCCCAGGCCATAGGATATCTTAAGAAATGTTTCGTTCCAGTAGCCTTTTGGAGCTTTCAATGGGCGATTGTCATCAGGTGATTGTGAATTGCAACTAAAAAGAACATGCAACATCAAAAGCAAAGCAAAATTCAATTTATAATTCATGGATTAAGGTATTTTGTATAACCAGGTTAATTTAAATTTGGATCCTTGATCATTTCAAAGCGGATGATTCCGCCATTTTTTATTTCATCGTGCAAAATCCAGGTTCGATCCAGTTGTGTATCGTTTAACCAAATTCTGCTTACATATTTATTTTCTATAGCATAATTTTCTGCTATGATTTTCAGTGTGTTCCCGTTAAGGTTAATCTCTGCCTCAGCAAACAGAGGAGCTCCCAATTCATAACGATCTGTTCCTGCAATAGGATAAAATCCCATAGCGCTTAAAATATACCATGCGGATAGCGTGCCTGCATCATCATTGCCGTCAAGCCCATCGTATTGATTGGTGTATTTATTTTCTAAAATCCATCTGACCCATTTTTGAGTAAGGTCTGGCCTATCCACAAAATTGAATAAATAGGCAGCATGAATGTCGGGCTCATTGCCATGCCAGTAATAGGATCCAGGGTTCCAATGCCCAATCCTGGGATCTGATTTTGCAAAAAAATCATTGAGTTCTGATGTGAAATATTCTTTATTTTTAAAAAGGTCAACTAATCCAGTCGCATCGAAGAAAGGGGCCCACCTCCATTGCAGTGCACTTCCTTCTACATAATCGTTCGTATATGTTTCATCTCCATCCAGGTAGGTGAGAAGCAAAGGTTTAAATTCTTTTACGAATGTTCCATCGGCATTTCTTGGTTGAAAATACTGTGTTTCAGGGTTCCAAACATTTTTATAATGATTAGATAGGTTTAGAAACATTTCAGCATCTTCGAGATGTCCGATTTCTTTGGCAAGTAGCCCGATCGAATAATCAGACCAGGCAAACTCGAGGGTTCTTGAAACGGCTTCTTCCATGGAATCGGCTGGACAAAATCCATATTTCACACAGAGGTCATTGTCATCTCTGCCGGAAAAGGCAGCGCCTTTTGGTGTGGAAGCCAGTGCGGTCTTTTTCATAGATTGATAGGCAAATTCGACATCAAAATCACAGATCCCTTTTTGATATGCCTCTGAAATGACAATGTCTGAAGCGGAACCCAACATCGAATTGGTATAGCCATTTCCAGACGGCCAACGTGGCAGCCAACCGCCTTGTTTTGCCATTTGTATTAGTGATACTACCATGTCATGCTGGTCTTTTGGTGCGATCAGCGTAAACAGGGGATGCACTGTTCTAAACGTATCCCAAATAGACATATCGGTAAAATATTGAGTACTATCTGTAAAGTGTACTGCCTTGTCAAAACCGAAATAGGCTCCATTTGCGTCGTTAAATACGGTCGGCATCTGAAAGCATCGGTATAGCGCAGTATAAAAATTAATTCGCTGGTCATCAGTACCTCCAGTAATTTGTATCAGTTTTAGCCGATTTTCCCATGTTTGAAGCGCCTCTTTAGCTATGTCATCGAAATCTTTTTCACTGCATTCGAGCTCCATATTTTCCCAGGCGTTTTCAATACTAACATGGGAAATGGCCAATTTCATTTCCAATGGGGCATGTGCAGGACTTTGCTCGAACGTAAAATAAGCGCGTAAATCTTCGCCTTGATCTGAATGGATTTCAGAAGATAAATCAGCACCATCCATTATGGAATACTGTTGAATTTTTGATGAGAACTGTGCGGCAAAATAAACTTTTATTCCTCCGTAACGTCCGGCAAAACTTCCAAATGTACGCACATGCCCTTCGATCACGTTCTTTTCGGCGTCAATTTTTATATATCCATCCTCGCTTCTTTTGTCTCCGAGTGCATGCGTTACATCCAGAAGGATTCCAGGAGTGATCCCTTCACGAAAAGTGTATCGATGTACTCCAACACGTTCAGTGCTGGTGAGTTCTGCTTTGATTCCTTCATCGGGGAAATCAACAGAATAGTATCCCGGATAGGCCAATTCATTTTCATGGGAAAAGTGATAATTTCTGTTGTCATCATTAGAATCAGGATTGCCTTTTATCGGCAAAACAAGAAAATGACCACCGTCA
>JAHEMV010000457.1 GCA_024643455.1 Cytophagales bacterium | reverse complement strand
TCTTACAATTGAAAATATTTTTGAATATATTATTCGGGGGCCGGGATCAGAAAAGTTAAAAAAAATAGTACAATCGCAGATTGAACATACTATTGATGAAACTGCCGGTTTAATCAAGTCATTGGTTGAGATCTCGACAGGAAGCAAACTTTTTCTTCACATCCGAAATATTGCGTGCTTCCGATTTATGCAGGAACTCCCAATGAACATAAGACATGTATTTGGATATGCAGAAAACGCATTGAATCTAAAACAGATTTTACGGGATAAAATGATCGAATTAAGTCCTGTTGAATTTGAGGCCTTTTTACACCCGGTTTTTCAGGAAGATGAGACTACCTTGATTTTAATAGGCGCGGCATTAGGAGGGTTAGCTGGCATGGCACAATTCCTACTTTTCTTCTATTGATTTCTATTGCGACCACTTCTGATATCGTTTATAAACAATATAAAACCAAGTAAAGCTGCAGTAGCCAAACAAAATAGGCTAAATCCTGGCAAACCAAACAATCCCGCAACTTCCTTACCAATTGCAAGGGAATAACTCAACCCCGCAGCAATAATCAATGAAGCGATGATGATTGCGTAAACAATCCTATTGGTTATAAAATCCAGTTGTTTCTGATGTCTCTCATAACCAATTTGATTTGTGTTTAATACAATTTTTCCTTTCCGAACCTGTTTTATAATATCGCGTAATTCTAACGGAAGGTTGTAGAATAAGGTAAATGCCTGTGCAAGAGAATTACTCACTTCATCGGAAACATTTTTAAAGCTGTATTGCTCCGCAATTAATTTCAAACCATAAGGCTTGATGTATTCCAGTACATCAAATTTTGGATCCAACATCTTTGCTGTGCCTTCCAGAATGGCTAAAGATCTCAAAATCAAAAATATAACTCCAGGTATTTGAAGCTTGTATTTATAAGCAAGTTTTTGCAAACGTGCTGTAAAGTCCCGGACGCCAAAATCATCATCAGGTAAAATAACATAATCCTGTATAAGATCATTCAAGTCATACTCAAAAGCACGCATGTCGTTAATTTCATGATCGATAGCCAATCTCCTTAGATTTATAGCCATACTTTTTGCGTCTTTTTTTGCAAGGCTTATAAAGACTCCAGCAAAAGCATATTTCTGCGATTGCATCAGTTTACCAACCATACCGAAATCGATTAAACCGATGCTGCCATTTGGTTTTACAAGAATGTTTCCTGGGTGTGGATCAGCATGGAAAATGCCAACTTCAAAAATTTGTTTTAAATAGATTTCAAGACCTTTTTTTGCAATATCTTCTGGCCATATCCCCCAGGATTTCAATGTTGCGACGTCAGTAACCTTGCATCCGCTAATGAACTCGATGGTTAATACTTTTTCCGTAGACAACTCCCTATAGGGTTTTGGTATATACAAAATTTTGTAATCACGGTAAAGCGTTCGGAATTGTTCCAGATTTCTGGCTTCCGTAAAGTAATCAAGCTCATTCTGAAGACTTTTTGAAAATGTCTCCAGAATATCCAGCGGGTTGATGATACCTGCTTTAATAAAGTAGTTTTCCGTTAACCTGACAAACTCACGGATAAGACTTAAATCAGCATAAACCTGTTTTTTTGCATTTGGTCTTTGAATTTTTACTACTACATCTTCACCACTTACTAATCTTGCTCGATGCACTTGACCTATACTTGCTGATCCAATTGGCTTTTCATCAAAATAAATGAAAATCTCATCAATCTTTTTTCCTAATTCCTTTTCAATGCATTCTTTAGCTATTTCTGTACTGAACGGCGGCACCCTGTCAAGAAGCTTTTCTAGTTCATTTATAAGTGGTTCTGGAACTAAATCAGGTCGATTGCTGAGCATTTGTCCTAACTTGATGTAGGTAGGCCCCAATTCCTCCATAATAAGCCGGATACGCTCCCACCGAGTCTGGGTAAATTGATGCTCCTCCTCAGAACCAATTTCTTTAGCCTTTTTTTTGGTGGTAAGAATCCCTCTAAGACCAGTGTTAATTACGATATCTTCGAATCCATATTTAACTACTACTTCTACTAGTTTTCGTATTCTGCCTATATTATTTATTGTATTGTCGAAAAGCATGCGTTGAGATGAATTTTAAACAAATTATTAAAAGTCCGGAAGTTACTTCTTAAAAAAAAGAAATGCCAAATCCCCGGAAGAATCTGGCATTATTAAATGATGATTTTAGTTATTTATACAGATTCTACTTTTGGCTTTTCAGAAGTCTTTTTTTGCACTTTTGGTGCTGGTTTTGCCATTGGTTTGCTGGAAGCTTTTAGTTTAGATTCCAATACTGCAACTCGTTTCTTAAGGTCATTGAGTTCTTTTTCTTTTGCGAAATCAAAACTGCTTATTACACGTTCTACAATACTTTTAAGCTGTGATTCCACTTCATTTTTCTTGGTCTTTGCATTTTTAAGAAGGTCTTCGATGGTTTTTTTACCGTCTTCAGCTGATATTTTTCCTTTTTTTACAAGGTCTTCAATCATATTCCTTCCTTCATCTGCAGAAAGTTTGCCTTCTTTCACCAATTTATCAACAACTTTCTTCCCTTCTTCTATGGATAGCTTTCCTTCACTAATTAATTTATCAACAGATTTCTGAATCTTTTCTGCGGTCATTGCAACTAGTCCTACACCAGTGTACAAAAATTTTTTAAATAAATCTTCCATTGTTCTTTCAATTTAATTACGGCTGTGATGTTACAATTTACATAACTAAAACATTTTTAACATGGAAATGATTCGATATTATTAAAAATTTCATTGACCAAACAGAAAACTTATGATTTCTGTTTAATTACTTGTCTATTTCAAAACCAAGCGAGTAGATTATGTAAAATTCAATCTAAATTAATTGCATAATATGCTGGATGATTAACGAATAATCATTGTTAAAGCGATGGTCACCTGGAAGGGTTTTAATCCTTATTTTATCATTTTTAATTCTATCCTTGGCAGAATTTGATTCATCTTCTGAAAAAAAACATACAATACGTTTATCATCAGTTGAATTAAGTTCATTTATTATACTAAACTTTCTATTCTCTGAATTACCCCCTAGCATATCTGAAAGTTTAATCTCAAAATCCGTTGAAATGGAAGGATCCAACATTGCAGCCAGTCGCATATTATTTTTCATATTCACTGGCAAACGTTGTGGCAAAAATGATCCAACATCAGCTCCAAAGGAATATCCAAGTAGTGCAAAAGAATCGCATCCCCATAACGTTTCATAATAATTGATAATGCCAACAATATCATTGGCGAAAAGATCAGGACTTTTGGACTTCCAGAAATATTTTTTTGAATCTAATGCAACAACTGAATATCCCTTTTCCTGAAATGATTTGCATAGCGATTTGCTGAAATCATTCATCCCCCCATCCCCACTGATGTAAATAATTTGTGTTTTTTTTCCATGTAAAGCCGGAAATTCTTGAATAGGCAAGGATTTAATATCTATTTCCGCAAAAGTCATGGCCGTAGTTAAAGTAATTATCATTGGTATGAAAAGGCACTTTATTGCTCTTTTAAAATGATTAAGACCTTTGTTTGTTGTTTTCATCTATGCTATTAAACAAAATGACCTCAAATTTAGCTATTCGTTTCGAAATTTAAATCATTAAAAAAAAATGGCATCAAAATATTTATTTAAAATCAAGTTTTCTTCAATTTAAAGCAAAAAAAATCGCCAGGATTGATCCTGGCGATTAGTAGTATTGTATTATCTGGTCTGTTAGATCATTTTACATTTAGCGTCAATTTTTGTAAATCAGCGTCCGCAGAAGAAGATCCAACCAAAATATCGTATTCACCTACAGTAGGCACATAAGCCTGATCATCAATATTCCAATAGGCCAGATCGCGTTGAGTGATTTCTAATTCTACTTTTTTACTTTCACCAGCATTCAAGCTAACACGTTTGAATCCGCGTAAATCTTTTAATGGCCTTGGATCAGAACTTGATTTATCAGCTATGTATAGTTGCACTACCTCTTCTCCTGCCACTTGGCCAGTGTTTTTTACTTCAACACTGACAGTAATTGTTCCCTCTCCATCTCTTGCTAATTCATTCGTACTTAATTGAGGTATTCCGTAATCAAATGTGGTATAACTCAGTCCAAATCCAAATGGGAACAGTGCTTCGCCTTTAAAATATCTATAGGTAAATCCATCCATATTATAGTTTTCAAATTCAGGAATATCATTTACACTTTTGTAAAAAGTTAAAGGCAAGCGACCCGCAGGATTGTAATCTCCAAAAAGAATATCAGCAATTGCAGTACCAGCAGCCTGCCCTGGATACCACGCTTCAAGTATAGCAGGGATATTTTCTTTCTCCCAATTTATGGCAACCGCACTTCCATTGAGCATGATTAACACAGTTGGTTTGCCTAAAGCATGGATTTTTTTGATAAATTTTTGCTGAAAATCTGGTAGATCAATTCGCACGCGGTCTCCTCCTGAGAAACCATCCACATGAACAGGCATCTCTTCACCTTCCAATCGTGGAGATAA
>JAHEMV010000043.1 GCA_024643455.1 Cytophagales bacterium | reverse complement strand
CATTTTAATTTTTCTTTAAAGAAATCCATGGTACGTTTCCATGCGAGCGTAGCTGAAGCCGCGTCGTATCGCGGTGTTGTATTATTATGAAATCCATGGTTTACCCCCGGATAAATATAAGCTGTATATTCTTTGTTGTTTTTCTTAAGTTCTTCTTCAAAAGCAGGCCAACCCGCATTTACCCGTTCATCCAGTCCGGCATAATTTAATAATAAAGGAGCCTGGATTGCTGGCACATCTTCAGCACTTGGTTGGCCACCATAAAATGGTACCGCAGCCTTTAATCCGGAGATTCTCACCGCCATCATATTTACAACCCAACCTCCAAAGCAAAATCCGACAGCACCGATATTTCCGCTGCAATCCTTGTTATTCTTCAGATAATCAAAACCGGAGATAAAATCCTGGAGCATTTCCTCCCGATCCCGTTTACTTTGCATGGTTCTTCCTTCATCATCATTTCCCGGATATCCGCCTAACGGGGTCAGTGCATCCGGAGCAAGGGTGATGAATCCCTCCAGTGCAGCTATTCGTGCTGTATCTTCAATATAAGGATTGAGTCCCCTATTTTCATGTACCACGACAATACCAGGCAATTTGCCGTCATGTTTCACAGGCTTCACTAAAAGACCTTTCATTTTTCCAGCACCTTTTGGTGAATCAAACTCAATGTATTCTGAAATTATTCTGGGGTCATCTTTCCTGATTTGCTGAGCTTCAGCATATTTAGGTAAAAGGAATGCGGCAATAGATGCAACCGTCAACCCTCCTACTGCATAAGAGGATAGGTTATTCATAAATTCCCGACGATCTATTTTGCTGTGTGCATAATCATCGTACAGATCAAAAATTTCCTGACTTAAATCTTCTTTTTTAATTTCTTTCATGGTGTAGTGTAGTTAATAATGGGGTTAATAATTCGTGTGATTTTTGATTGAGTACACTAAGATTTCACTGTTTAGCAGATTTATCACCTAGCGATATTTTATAAACATAAAAATTTATTGCTCCAATATCAATTCTATTGCCTGATAATATCATTTAAATGCTGTCCACATTTCTTCCTGAATTATTTACCAAACATAAACTAATCCTTTGTGAGCTATGCTATTGCTTTTTTGACAGAAACATCAAAAGGTTCAAACAACCAGAACTGCTTTATCAAAAATGAATTTTTTGAATCATGCTATAAGGGAAGTAATTGTATTTAATTTCTAAATTGAACTCAAAAGAATATTCCAATGGAACGCAGAGAATTTGTAAAGACTTCGGTGATGGGTGGTGCTTACGCTATAATAGGTACTCAGCCTTTAGTTTCAACAACAGAATCATTTTTTAAGGAAGAAACCTGGTTTGACAAACCGATGCGATGGGCACAACTCGTACTGGTAGAAAATGATCCTGGAAGTTTTGATCCTGATTTTTGGTTGAATTATTTCAAAAAAGTGCATGCTGATGCTGCTTGTCTGAGTGCCGGAGGGATAGTAGCCTACTACCCTACTCAGATCCCTTTGCATCATCGAAGTCTATGGCTTGGCAATAGTGATCCTTTTGGCTACCTGGTCAACGGATGCCGTAGCATGAATATGTCCGTTATTGCCAGGACTGACCCACATGCAGCATGGGAAAATGTAAATGAAATCCATCCCGATTGGATACAGGTTGAAGCAAACGGCGAAAAAAGACGGCATTGGTCCAATCCAGAACTTTGGGTTACCTGTGCTTTTGGGCCATATAATTTTGAGTTTATGAATGATGTCCATCGCGAAATAATGGAATTGTATGAAATTGATGGAATTTTTTCTAATCGCTGGGCAGGCCATGGCATATGCTACTGCAAACATTGCCAAAAAAATTTCAGTGCCTATTCAGGATTCAATTTGCCTCTAACAACTGACCGCCTGGATTCAACTTATCAGAAATGGACCCAGTGGAGAATCGAGCGATTAAAAGAATTGTGGTTATTGTGGGATAGCACAATCAGGGATGTGAAATCTACGTCAAGGTTTATTCCTAATGGTTTCCCAGACAAAATTATTACTGGAGCTCAATCGGATATTTTTTTTACAGATCACCAGGCACGCAGCGGCATGATTCCGCCATGGTCTAATGGAAAACGCGCAAAGGAATTGCGAGCAACAATGGGAATGAAGCCATTAGGAGGAATTTTCAGCGTAGGAATAGAAGAACAATATAGATGGAAGGATTCTGTTCAAAATGAAGCAGAGGTACGTATTTGGGTAGCTGAAGGGACAGCAAATAACATGAGACCCTGGTTTGCAAAATTTTCTGGTGTGCTTTACGATAAACGATGGTTAGGAATAGTAGAGCGAATCTACAACTGGCATTATAAACATGAAAAATATTTGAGAAATAATGGTTCGCTCGCCAATGTGGCGATGGTATATTCTGAGCAAACTGAACGGAATTATGGCGGTCAGGAATGGCAAAATCATAGTGATTGGCATGAATTGGGTATGTACCATTCCCTTATTGAAGCGCGTATTCCTTTTGATATGGTTAATGATCAATTGCTTAATTCCAGCCATCTGGCTAATTATAAATTGCTCATTCTACCCAATATTGCAGCTCTTTCTGATAATCAGTGTAAACAGATTCGGGAATTTGTTCTAAATGGTGGCAGTATAGTTGCTACATTCGAAACATCCTTATATAATGAAAATGGTGAAAAAAGAAATGATTTCGGATTAGCAGATCTGTTTGGGGTATCTTATTCCGGCGCTGTAGAAGGTGCTATGAAGAATTCATATTTGAAATTAAACAATCCCGATGAATCCTCAGATTACCGTTCTATTTTTTATGGTCTAGAAGATGCTTTTCGTATAATAAATGGCGTTTACAGATTGAATGTAAAGCCACAAATTGATTTCCCCTCACCTTTAACACTAATTCCATCCTATCCTGATCTTCCTATGGAACATGTTTATCCTTTACAGACTGAAACGGATATCCGTGAACTATATTTAAGAAAAATTGGAAGTGGTCGAGTAGCATATATTCCATGGGATATTGACCGTACTTTTTGGAATATTTTGAATGTGGATCATGGACAATTGCTATCGAATATTTTTAGATGGACATTAAATGCTGAACTTCCAGTAGAAGTAAAAGGAAGTGGTGTATTTGATATTACCATATGGAGACAAAACCAATCTATGACCGTACACCTCGTTAATTTTACTAATCCAATGATGATGAAAGGCCCTTTCAGAGAATTATTGCCTGTTGGAGAACAAATTGTAACCATTAAAATTCCGGAAGGACAAAACCTGTTGGGAGTAAAACTTCTTGTATCAGAAAAAGTTCCACCATACCATTTGTCAGAAGGAAATGTGAAAATCCATATTCCAGAAATAGTGGATCATGAAGTCATTGCGCTTGATTTTTCTTGAAAGCGTAAAGAGTAATGCGATAATTGGATTAATCCTTTACTATTTTGTCGTGAATCTCACTGAAGTCACCGGAAAGTTTGATCAAATAAATACCACTTGGCAGCCCTTCAAGATTAATCGATGGCATACCTGGTTGTAAATTGAAATTCACTACTGATTTTCCATTCAAATCAAAAAATTCAACTTTGTTAAACTGACCTGCTGCTTCGAAGTTAAGAACTGAAGATACTGGATTTGGATAAATTTTGTTTTTCCTCATTCGAATTGATTGGTCCAATGCTGTAATTACAAACTTTAATTCTTCTACTTTCACTTCTGAAATAATTACTCCTGTTGCATTGGTTCCCAGATCAAAAACTAACCTTGCTGCTGGATCTGAAGGATTGTTCATAGTAAAATTATAGGAAAAGTTTTCCTCCGTTATACTAATACTTAAACCATTATACCCACTGTATGCATTCCATGGATCGCTGGCTTTCCCTGCATAAAAAGTTGCACTCCTGTTTGCGAGTGCCTGCGCTTTGAATGAGATCCGATACATCTTATTTTTTGTAAGCGGGATGTTATTTTTAACTAGCTGAACATGCCAGGATTCAGTGCCTGGACTCGAAATCGTGGTATTGAGTTTGCCTCCTGACGCAACAAGAGATCCTGAGGCTCCTCCTTGAGTTGTTAGTGTCCAGCCATCTGTACCTCCTGAAAAATTACTTGTATAAATTGTAGTAGAAAGAATTGGTGTCGGTTCTGCCATTTCATTTACCAGAAGTGCATTAACCAGAGGTTCCAGAAACTGTTTTGTTGTCGGATCGTAGATGCCAAATCCTGCACTGAATTCCCAATAGGCCCAACTGAAATTTTGCTCTTCAAACCAACGAGCAAGAAAGTTAGTCCAGCGTTCTCTAGACTCAATGTCAGCAGTGCTATACGATCCAAATTCCCCAACATGTATGGGAATATGATTGGTTTCAGAAAATTGTTGCGCATACCGGAATTCATTAGCAACTGTCTCCCGATCAGCCTCCGTATCATTCCATTTCGTTCCTAACCATTCATCTGCTTGTGGGCCAACCCATTCGGCTCCCTGATGGGTAAAATTAAATGGATTATAATAATGTGGAGACAGAATGATGTATTCATCATTGGGAAGCACCAGGTTAGCAATACCACCCAAACCTCCAAAATCTGCTACTCCCAATATAACTACACGAGTAGGATTTGTCTTTCTGATTTCTGCTAATGCATCTGCGAAAAATTCGTTCCACAATTCAGAAGTAATTTCACCGTGAGGTTCATTTAACACTTCAAACAAAAGGTTATCAGGGTAATCCTTAAAATAATCGGCTATTTGAAACCATTGAGCTAGAAATCGAGCTTTTTCAGCTTCTGGATTTGCAAAGAGCGAGTCATGATGATGCATATTGATAATGATATGAAGGTCATATCTAATTGCGGTATCCACTACCTGCTGAATACGTGATAAAAATGTTGGATTGATTGTATATGGTGGATCAGCCATACTTCGAGTATCGGGTTCCCATCGTACAGGGAGACGCACATGGTCGAATCCTAAATCAGCTATTATTTTGAAGTATTCCGGATTCCAGGGATTTCCCCACTCAGCTTCTGATGGCGCTTCAAAACAATTTCCCATATTAATTCCTCTACCTAGTCGCTCATTCATTTCGAACGCAGGAATTCTATTTTGTGCCAGAATGTAGTTTGAAATCCAGCAAAAAAATATGAAAAGAATGATTTTATATTTGGAACCCATGATCATTGGAAAACTGCATTTAAAAGAAAATTTATTTCAAATGCAGTTTTAAAAACATTACAAAAATTAATTCGTGCTTATAGTTCCCGGATTTTTATGTTTCGAAACCAGATGGTATATCCATGATCCTGAAGTCCAATATATCCTTCTTTTGCGATTCCTTCGGTCCATCCTGGAAAAGTTTTAAACTTACTATTCTTAACCATCTCATCCCATTCAGGAGTCCACAAATCGTAGGAAACAACTTCCACACCATTCATAGTATGCGTCACATGACCATCCTTTACTTTAATGATCACCGTATTCCATGATCCTGCCGGATTCACCGTTTTAGGGTCTGCAGGTAAAATGTCATAAAGCGATCCTGCCAGATGGCTATCAATTTTATTGTCCGAAGCGTCCTGATTATCAAGAACCTGCACTTCCGGAGCTGCATAATAAATGGGTTTACCTGGCACTTCACGTACTGCATAAAAAATTCCTGAATTGCCTCTTGGACTTGATTTCCAATCGATGGATAATTCGAAGTTTTTGAATTTTTTAGGTGAATAAAGAATGTCACCATTTGCACCTTGACCTTCCTTTTTTCCTTCACCAGTAAAGACTTTCATCGCATCATCTTCGATTACCCAATTAACTGGCATTTCAGTACCATTACACTGCCTCCATCCATCAAAGTTTTTACCATTGAAAAGAAGTTGCCACCCTTGTTCTTTTTCCTCAGAAGAAAGCAGATTGGCTTTTTGAGCAAATGCTGGTGCAAGTGCCAACAGAACTGTACAAATTGATAAAGTAATTTTTAAACTATTTTTCATTTGTTATAATTTTAAAGATTCAGATATCTATAATTTAATTTAAAAAATATATAAAAGCTATTACTTTCAATTTATCGGATTTTTATTTTTGATTTTCAATTTTAGAATAAATATTATCATCTTATACTTCACTTTTTGCAGCCTCCATCAATCCTTTTATATAACCGATAGCAAATAAAGTCCCTAATTCACTATAGCCTGGATGTTCATTACTATCACTTGCCACTGTTGGGACATGATCAGGTCTCATCGGGCCACGAAATCCAACTTCAAAATAGGTTTTCATTGCCTGGTACATGTCTGTCTTACCTTCATCGTGAAATGTTTCTTCGAAATTCCATTGATCTCCTCGCACATCTCGAAAGTGAACAAAAAAGATCTTTTCCCTCTTGCCAAAATAGCGAATTACAGAAGGGATATCTTCACCCATGGTTGCAAATGTTCCCTGGCATAAAGTTAGGCCATTGCTTGGACTAGGATATAGATCGATCATTTTCTTAAAAGCATCTGCTGAACGCATAATGCGAGCTATTCCCCTTATTTTTGGAATCGGTGGATCATCCGGATGAAGAGCAAGTTTGATATCGTTTTTTTCTGCTTCCGGGATGACTGCCTTTAAAAAATACTCCATATTGTCCCACATCATTTCTTCTGTAAATTCACCGTATTCAGTCAAAGGTTGATCTTTTATTGTTTCATAGTCAAAAGCAGTAACCAGAGCATCTCCTCTCCCCTTTCGTTCAAAATCCGTTCTTGCCCAGCTGATCACAGGCATCCAGTTGTGACAAATGATGTGTAAACCAATTTCTTTCATATTACGCATCAGGGTAATGAAATTTTCAATCTCCTCATCTCTGCCATCCAATCCAAGTTTGGTTTTATCAAGTTGTGGCGTGCCTTCAAGTACTTTCCAGGATAAACCATGGTTTTCATATGCTTTTTTAACAGCTTTTAGTGCTTCCAATGACCATGGTTTTGCATTTGGCAAACCCGCTATCCAGGGGCTACTTGGCGACACTGCTCCAGTCACACCCATTTGCTTTGAAAGTGCTATTTTTCGTTCCTGTAACCCATAAAAATAAGCCAGGCAAAGTTCAATTTCAGCTTCCTTTGCATACGAAACCGTCTTTGCAAAACCTTCAGTAAGATTTAATGTTGAAAGTGCTGCCAGAACACCTGATTTCTTAACAAAATTTCTACGTGATTTATACATTGTGTTCAATAATATGATTCCCTATTACTTGCAAGGGCACTTTTACGATGAATGTGCTCCCTTCACCAAAAACAGATTTCACTTTAATGATACCATTTAATTTTTCGATGACTTCTTTTGTAATGTAAAGACCTAAACCAGAACCGTGCGACGATTGTGTTCCTCGATAAAACATATCAAATATTTGGTTTTGAATATCTGAAGGAATCCCTTCCCCATTATCTTCGACTTCCAGAGTCAATTTATTATTTAGCACTTTTGTTCTGACCTGTATTGTTCCTTCACCATCTGGTTTCTGATATTTGATGGCATTAGATATTAAATTGGTCATAATTACCTTAATCCTCATTTCATCCGTGTAAATCAGAGTCGGTTCTATACCACTAGTATCAATCTTTATTTTGATGAAATTTTCAAAATATTGAAGACTATTCAATATTTCCGAACACAAATTTTGGAGATCTACTATTTCATTTGAAATTGGCTTTCGATCGTTTCTCGAAAAATCCAGAATTTCAGAAATAAAACTTTCTAATTTATCTGTGCTGATCTCAATATGATCTATGTATTCTACCATTCGATCAGTCATTTTTTCAAAACGGCTTATATTGACAAGCCCACGAATTGATTTTAAAGGAGCACTCAAATCATGTGACACGCTATATACAAAACGGTCAAGCTCTTTATTTACATGTTCCAGGGCTCTATTTTGCTTATTTATTTGTTTTTCATAGGCTACGGCATCGGAAATAACCCGACCAGTTATAAGACTAAAAATATATAACAAACTTGTTCCCATTTGAATTCGTGTCATTTCCTGTACTAATATCATATCATACGTGAATTGTTCACTCAGAACAGCAGGAATGAGATACGTTAGTAATAATATGTAAGAATTAACCAATATGGAAATACCAAAACCAAATCGTATTGCAGAATAAAGGGACAATACACCATATAAAAACCAATAGTCGGCAAATGCTAACGAATAGCTTAAAATGAACGCAATAAGTGCAATTATAATTAACTCAATATTATTTCTCAGCTTGGAAAAATACATAAATTTAATTGCGCCTTTTTTCCTGTCCAAGCCTTTTAAATGCACAATTCCCTTTCTCTGCGCCAAATGGGTAATAAAATATAGAATTGGTATTGTAAAGCCAAAAATGGAAATAAAATCACCTAAACTGGTGGTCACGAACAATGGTAAAAAATTTTCCTTAGGAACCTGATCTGCCAAAACGAAAATCCCTTCTAATAAAAATTTATAAATAAATAACGGAATCAAAATTCCTGTAATCAGAAAATAAGTAAGTTGTCGCGTATTTGGCAACCAACATTTTCCCTTTGCCAATTTAATGAAAAACAGCCAGGATAAGAATACAAAGAGGGTTTCAGGAAAAGCGTAAAGCGGATATAAATACGGATTACCTAGTCCCCATATACCAGCACTCAAGGCAGCATTTATGAATAATGCAGGTAATATTCTTGGGCCCCACCAGTAAATTAGGATAAGTCCAATCGAAATCGGGAAATAAAATAGTGAAGAACCGGTGGTCAAAGATGACCAAAATGAAAGCTGAGTTCCTATCTGAAAGAATACAATCGGGAGAACCCATGCTACTATTTGTGTTCTTAGGAATTTATTAATCGTGTAATTCTTAGCCAATGGAAATTGTTGAGTTTAAAAAGTAAAATAAATATAGGCAACTTAATTTAACCCTTTAAAAAATTACTCCTTTTTCTGATGACAATTTCTAAACATGGTAATTAATAATAAAAAGTTTAATTTTTAGCTTGACAGAGCTAAATTTTTAATTCAAAAAGGCCCTTAGATCCATTAACATCTCATCCACTTCCATCTTACGAAGTTCAAAAATCTCATCATGCTTAGTATTATTTGCATAATGGTTCCAATGTTTTTGTGCTTTCTTGATTACACGTAAAGTAATGTCAAACTCTTTGTAGTCCAGTAGATTTTTAGCAACCATCGATACTTTAAAGCTACCAAATAGATAGAGCCTGAATAGTTCGACGAATTCATCGCTCAAATCAAACCCTTCAAGCGCCATGAATAAATCACCTGCAATGGATCGGTTTTCAGGGTTTTTAATGGCCTCGAAAAGTGGATTTAAGGCTAACCCGTTATTTTCGATCAGTCCCAATGTTCGAGCCGCCATAATTCGTGATTCAGGATATGGATGATTCAATAGTTCAATCATTGCCTTTACAACATCTTCAGAACCGATTCGACCTAAAGAATCTGAAGCTTTATAAGCTTTTTCATTGAGCTCGCCAGTTAGTTGATCTACCAATGATGAAATGTCTACCGCCATGGATTAATTATCATTTTTTGATTATTAAAATTACTGAAATTTACTGATTTCAAAGTTATTAATTGACTGGGTAGGTAATTGTAATAATTTGCAAAAGAGATTCAATTTTTCTTACACAATGCTTTTCAAAATTATTGGTATGGATTTCATCTTTACATACCACATAAACCGCACTATTTCAGTTAGATACATGAATTCAGTTAGAATTTTAATTAATAATATTACTAATCAAAACATAATCTATCAAAAGAAAAAAAATATTGTAAGTGGTTTTTGCCCACTTATAATTAACTTGCAGGAGAATTTAGGTTTACGCCAATCACGATCACCTTCGTATTTCAAAAAAATCACTGGCAGTCGCTTGATTTTACCTATCCAGATTAGCGACTGTCAAAAAATTAAAACAAAATTAAAATTATGCCCTATTCCACAGAGCTTGTTCAAAAATACACTTATTTATGGAGTAAGTATCGTCCTGCAATTTTACGATTTATGATCGATTCGGAAGAAAGTCCGCAAGAATATAAGTTTTTGGATCATGAATTTAAAAGTATCAATGCAAAAGAAAAAGGTGGATATGCTTTCGTCTTGCGCGTTTTTCAAGGGAAAGCAATCAATGATATCAAAACTTCAGCCTTAGCAAAAGATCTACTTACGGTCTTGCAAAAATCAAGGAAAGCCATGGAATTAATGGATATTTCGATCTATGAATTTACCCTTGATAAGCATTTTATGCTACATGTCAAGCACGAAGAAGTTTTGCAAGATGACGAGTCCGAGGAGGAATCCGAAGTAACTGACGAAATTAATTCTAAGAAATAGAAAAAACTTGATTTATGTTCCCGGTCTTTCAACGGGAGCTATTTTTTTCTCTTTTTGCGATTTGTATTTAGTTGCTCCGCTTCCTTTAAAAGCATTTTCCAATTGTCCTCCTTTGATTCAGAACTTTCAATAGTATATTGATAGTCGCCTTTAGAAAGCTCAATTCTTTGAATGGCTTTATCAAGTTTGTTCTCAATTGCGTCTAATACTTCCTTCTCTTCATCACTACAAAACGAAATCGCCTGGCCTTTTTGATTTCCACGACCTGTACGCCCAACACGATGTACATAGTTTTCCAATGATTCCGGCAAATCATAATTGATAACATATTCTACATTTGGTATGTCTATTCCACGTGCACTAACATCGGTGGCAATCAACGTTTTGAGTTCTCCATTTCTGAATTTTCTCATGGTCTGTTCCCGGGCTTCCTGAACTTTGTCACTATGGATGGTATCCGAATCAATATTGACGCGATCCAGTGCTTTTTTCACACGTTCGGCTCTGATTTTTGTGCGAACAAAAACCAACATTTTTTTTTCTGGATTATTACGAATCACATTTTCCAGGAAGAAACGTTTGTCGTCCATTTCAATAAATGCCACAGCATGGGTAATATTTTTTGCAACTGGGTCTTTGGGTGATATTTGAATTCGAATTGCATTTGTCACCAAAGAATAAGCCAATTTTTTAATTTTATCATTAATTGTTGCTGAGAAAAAAAGAGTTTGTCTTTTTTTGGGTAAATGGCGCATTAGGTCCTGAATATCCTTGATAAAACCCAGGTCTAGCATATGATCTGCTTCATCCAAAACCAATATTTCTACTCTTTTTAATGACAAAGCTCCCTGGCTTACCAGATCAAACATTCTACCTGGAGTTGCTATTAAAATATCAACGCCAGCATCAAGTTTTTTGATTTGAGGGTCTTGATCTACGCCACCATGAATACAAAAGGTGTCAATATTGGTGTGCTTCCCAAGGTTGTTGAATACAGATTCAATTTGCAGTGCCAGCTCATGCGTTGGAGCCATAACCAGACACTTAACGCCATCGGGGCGACCACTAATTTTTCGAACCTGCAGCATATGCAAAATTGGTATTGCAAATGCAGCAGTTTTCCCGGTTCCAGTTTGTGCTATGGCTAGCACATCTTCACCTTTCAATATCGCAGGAATCGATTTAAATTGAATATCAGTTGGTTTTTTATACCCGAGTTTCCCAATACTCTTTTTTATTCCATCGGAAATATTGTATTCTTCAAATTTCATGATTCCAGTTTATCTTGTAAAGATACCATCATCCACCGTAGTTTTATTTATTGACCTTGTTTAATAAAAAAAAAGTTAGGAGCAGACTATTTGCTCCTAACTTATAATTTTTCTATTACTAATAAATTTTACAAAATAACCATCTTTAAATCTCAATGGTTTTGAAAGACTCTTTTTAAATTAAAGTACAGGAGTCAGTCCTTGGTAACCTGAATTTTTGATGGCATTTTTGATCAATTCTTCATGTAAGGATTCATCTTCCCATAATTTCTGACCTTCAATAGGAAGTGTTTCTATTGGATCAAAATAAATATAAAGCTTAGAATCATCCACACTTGGACTGCGGTAAACGCTTATTCCAGTTACCTTATCATAATAATCGTAACTATGCACGTCACGCTTTCCACCACCTCCCGGTGCGTCAGTAACAAACAAAGGCGTATTAAATCCAGCAGTATTTCCACGGACAATTTTTTCCAATTCAATAGTCTGACGAAGACTCGTTCTCAAATCCTCTGTCCCTTTAATCATATCATGCTGATAAACATAATAAGGTTGAACGTTCATGTAGGACAGCTTTCGGATTAAATGGATCATCGTTTCGGGCTTGTCATTTACACCTTTTATAAGTACCGTCTGGTTTCTGACTTTTACACCATGCTTAAACAAATGTAACATTGCCCTTCGTGTTATATCTGTAATTTCATTTGGGCTATTGAAATGTGTATGCAATACAACTTCCTTACCCATTTTCCTGCCTTTTTCCACCATGGAAATAAGGGCATTTGTCCAGGCTTCATCCGTTAAAATCTTCATCGGCATCACTGCTGGTCCTTTTGATGCAAAACGCATACGTCTAACATGCGGGATATCCAAAAGGGTATTCCCTATCAATAGTAAACGCTCTGGTGCAAGCATATATGAATCCCCGCCAGAAATTACTACATCTTCAACTTCCGACCTTGATTCAATATAAGAAAAGGCATCATGCCATTGTTGGGGTGCGTTTTTGAATTTAACTTTTACTACTGTATCCGTATCTCCTCCAATTGCATAGCTTCTGGTACAAAATCGACAATAGACAGGACAAACATCCAGTGGGAGAAACAATACTTTGTCATGATATCGATGCACTAATCCAGGTACTGGAGAATGTGATTGTTCTCCCAATGAATCGAGCATTAATTTCGGATGATCCTTGACCCGTCTGCTATTTACAGGTATAAACTGAATCCTTATTGGATCATTATAAGGATCGTTCCAATTGATAAGGCTAAGGATATAAGGAGAAATACTCAAATTCATCGGAGCCTTTGCCATTCCACTTTTAACGTCCTGGATAAACTTTGGGTCCACAAGTCCATGAATTAGCTCTTCCAGTTTTTCCAATTTCCGGACCGTGAACTTATTTTGGAATTTCACATCAAGAAATTCTTCTTCTGAAACATGCGCAAAGGCTGGTATTTTTTGCCAGAAGGCATGTTTTATAAAATTTCGATGAACAAATTCCTTTTCAGTTAGATCGTCAGCCAGGGGTTTTTCAACCTCAACTAATGTTTTGTGGCCATTCTGGTTAATTTCTTTTGAGGATTTCGTAGGGATTGACTGTTCACTTGAAGCTCCTTTCAAATTCATGATTTCCATGGCCGAAAGGATAATTTCTAGTGAATTCTTCATCATTTTCCTTTCCTCATCTGTAAGTGCGCCTATTTTTTTTTCTAATTTATCATGCAGCACTTCAGATTCTTCCTGTTGATTCTCCTGAATCAATTGACGCATGGAAATTGTTTTATTCCCATTTATTTCAGGTGTTCGGCTTTTTAATATCTGAATATTTGGCCGGTTTTGAATTCTTGATTTTGGAGCGCTCGATACCGTTAATGTTTTGGCGCTGCTAAGACTTAATTCTTCGTCTTTTGTTTCCAAGTTGATTGATCGTACAATCGCGTTGATACTTTCTAAAATCTCGTTAGAGTCCATTGAGGATTAAACACATTTGCGTTAAGTGAAATTAAATTTGAAAATTAATACCGGTATGGATTTTATTTCTAAAAAATAGGGGAATTTATAATTATTAATTTGATTTAATTCCCTTGGAAAACTCATGATTTAAATCGCTTTTTAAAGAGGATTAAAAAAGACCATGATTTAGCCAAAAATGTCATTTTTAGCTCAGAATTGAGGAAATTCTGTTGTTCAATATCCATAAGTTTTTTTACCTTTTAGCATAAAATCTTGTTAACGATTTGTGGCTATTACGTAATGAAAAACAAAAGGTTGTATATTATTTTTCTTTACGATCAAATATTTTAATTTTTTAAATAATTTTTTATCAATAAAATAAATGTCTGAGTCTTAATTAATCTCTAAACTTGCTTGATTTATACGATAATTATCCAATAAAAAAGAGCCATCCCATAAAGAACAGCTCTTCCAATAATATTAAATTCTAGGATTTTTTTATCCTAAATACGTTCTTAAAATTTTGCTTCTTGAACTTTGTCTTAACCTGTTCGTCGCTTTCTCTTTTATCTGGCGTACCCGTTCGCGTGTTAATCCAAAACGCTCACCAATTTCTTCCAGAGTCATGGCATGCTCTCCATTAAGCCCATAGTAAAAAGAGATCACTTCTGTTTCTCTTGGACTAAGCGTGGAAAGCGCGCGCTGAACCTCTCTTCTTAGAGAATCAGCCATCAATTCAGAATCAGTATTTTCAACCTGATCATTTTCCAATACATCAAGCAAACTATTCCCTTCACCGGTAACAAAAGGTGCGTCCATAGAAATCTGTCTGTTCGCATTTTTCATATTGTCTGCGACTTCTTCGGTAGAAATTTCAAGCACATCAGCAAGCTCATCAGCAGATGGATCACGTTGAAATTTCTGTTCAAGTTCAGAAAATGTTCTGGAGATCTTATTAAGAGAACTTACCCTATTTAAAGGTAAACGGACTATTCTTGATTGTTCTGCCAAAGCTTGCATGATCGATTGACGAATCCACCATACTGCATACGAAATAAATTTAAAACCACGTGTTTCATCAAAACGTGAAGCGGCTTTGATCAATCCCAGATTCCCTTCATTGATCAGGTCCCCTAATGTCATACTTCCATTTTGGTATTGTTTGGCAACAGATACAACAAATCTCAGATTGGCTTTTGTTAATTTTTCAAGCGCAACCTGGTCTCCATCGCGAATTCTTCTTGCGAGCTTCACTTCTTCCTCTGCGGTGATCAGATCTACTCTTCCAATCTCTTGTAGATATTTGTCAAGTGATTGGCTTTCGCGATTGGTGATTTGCTTTACAATTTTTAACTGCTTCATTTTTATTCTTTCTTCTTCTGGTGATCGCCGACAGAATTAAGATAATCTGTCTAGGACTTAATCAATTTGTGCATTTACGACTTAAAAACCTAAGGGTTTCAAGTCTAGTTTTTCAAATAAAAAAGCAAATCAATGAGATTTGCTTCATTTTAAGGCTCCACAATAAAGTGGTTTTCTTAATTCAACACTCTCACATTAATGGCATTCATGCCCTTTTTCCCTTTTTCCACATCAAATTCTACCTTATCATTTTCACTAATTTCATCGATAAGACCCGAAGAATGGACAAAAACATCTTCACCTGAACCTGATGGCTTTATAAAGCCAAATCCTTTGGTTTCATTAATAAATTTTACTCTTCCTTTCATTTACTATAATTAATTATTAAAAAAATTTCATTAAAATAGGCCTATACAGGTTTGACTCCAAGTTTTTTCAACAAACGCATGTGGCTTGTCAATGCATTAGCAAAGGTACGGACACTCTTATATGGCAAACCAAATTCCGTAGCAGTTGTTTTAACAATTGACGAAATTTTTCTGTAATGTACATGGCAAATATTTGGGAATAAATGGTGCTCAATCTGAAAATTTAGTCCTCCAACGTACCATGAAAAAATACGGCTTTGTTGACCGAAATTGGTTGTGGTGTGCAATTGATGAACCGCCCAATTATTTTCCAGCATGTTTTTATCGTCAGGTAAAGGATATTCCGTCCCTTCGATCACATGAGCTGGTTGAAATATAATCGCCAGGATAAATCCAGCTATATAATGCATCAGGATAACTCCTAATAAGATTTGCCACCATAAAAGAGAAGTAAATACTAAAGGAATAATAAAGATATATGTCACATATACCAGCTTGGTTGCAATCAAAATAATCCATTCTTTGGTGAGATTGGCTTTATGTTTTTTGGCTAATCCATTTTTCTGATACCTTACAATACGTACAAAATCCTTGAGTGTAACCCAAATAATCGTCATCAATCCATAAAGAAACCAAGCATAAATAAATTGATATTTATGTATGCTTTTCCAGGCTGAATGAGGAGACATTCTCAATACACCTCGAGGACTAATGTCTTCATCTTCATCATGTATGTTTGTAAATGTATGATGCATCACATTGTGCTGCATTTTCCAGTTAAATGAATTTGCTCCTACCAAATTTAGCGAGTATCCGATTAACGTGTTGATCCATGGTTTATTGGAATATGCACCATGGTTAGCATCGTGCATAACTGAAAGCCCAATTCCTGCAACGCCAAAGCTCATGATGATAACCAATGGTATTAATACAAGTGTCCCCGTTACTACTTCAGTGACAATCAAAGTATAAGGGATAATGTATAATGCAAACATAAAAATGGTTTTTAGAACCATTTCACCATTTGCATGTCGGTTAACATTATTTAATTTGAAATATTCATTTACACGCTTATTTAACGTAGAAGTAAATTCTCGATGATTTGATGCAAATGTTATGCTTTTAGATTCTTTCATAATTTACTTTTAATATG
Source organism: Cytophagales bacterium (assembly GCA_024643455.1). Lineage (GTDB taxonomy): Bacteria > Bacteroidota > Bacteroidia > Cytophagales > Cyclobacteriaceae > JAAUQL01. The sequence continues at coordinate 823 of JAHEMV010000043.1, read as the reverse complement.
AAAAGATTAATTAAAGGGATGTTCTAATCGAGCCAGTTTTTGTGTCGAAATCCTGTTTATATTCTTTAAATAGCCAATTTCAGCAACATCACAAAATGAAAACGCGGATCCTGAAGCTCCTGCCCTACCTGTACGGCCAATTCGATGCGTATAGGTCTCAGCTGTTTCGGGCAATTCAAAATTTATAACGAATGGTAAGTTATCAATATCAATGCCTCGTGCAGCGATATCTGTCGCAACCAGTACGCGAGTAGAATTTTTCTTAAACATATGTAATGCCCGTTGTCGTGCATTCTGCGATTTGTCACCATGAATGGAACCAGCGGTAATACCAGCTTTATTCAGATCCTTGGCTATTCGATCTGCTCCATGCTTTGTTCGCGAAAATACCAGAACATTTTTCATGTCCTTTTCTGATATTATATGTTTTAATAGAGCCCTCTTACTGGTCTTATTCACATGATATACAAATTGCTGGATATCAACTTTAGAGGTTGTAGTTTCTTCAGCATTGATTTTTATTGGATTTCGCATAATGGAATGAACCAATTTCTTAATTCCTTCTGGCATCGTAGCTGAGAAAAATAAATTTTGCCGTTCAGCAGGAATTGCAGCGATCACTTTTTTGATATCATGAATAAATCCCATATCAAGCATTCGATCAGCTTCATCCAAAACCAATATTTCAAGGTTTTTAAGGTTAATAATCTTCTGATTCATCAGGTCAAGTAGACGACCTGGGGTTGCAACGAGAATATCAACTCCTCGTTTGATCTGTTGTACCTGCGCAAATTGTGAAACTCCACCATAAACTAATGTATTT
>JAHEMV010000456.1 GCA_024643455.1 Cytophagales bacterium | reverse complement strand
GATAAAAAAAGTACAGAACTGTATAATATCCACCAGAATACCACAAAATCCAGTCACTTTGCTTGAAAAAATAATTTGTGATGCTGATATGTTTCACCTTGGATCTGAAATCTTTTTTCAAAAAACTGAACTTCTAAGGCTTGAGCTTACATTACGAGGGGGAAATATACAAGAGAAGGAATGGCTCAAACAAAGCCTTAATTTTATCGAATCACATACATATCACACGACATACGGCCAGCAGCTTTTGAATCCTAAGAAAAAAGAAAATATGGAACTACTCTCTTCAATAATTACAGAAATGAGCCATTAAAGAGATTATTTAGTGGTTTTACTCTTTTTGGCGATTCCATATCTGTTAAACAATAACTTTACATATAGAATAAAAAAAAATAAAAACGATATCTACTTTTTACCTCAAATAAAATATTCAAAAAAGTTGCCAAAAAAGGTTACCTATTACATGAATAAGAAATTAACCACATGTAAGCTAAATTAATCTTAATATAAATATTCTAACATTTAATTGTTATAAATCAATATTTTGACTTAGGTTTGCATATAAATTGAGTTATTCTTTCAAAGAAGAAATAACTTGATTTTATAAATAAAATGCATCTCTTTAATATAAATCTAAAATTAGCTCTGTAATTTTGTGATTTATTAAAGAGGATAATTAATAAATTAAGAAGACTTTTAATCATTTAGAAGTGATGAAAAAAATATACAAACCACTAATTTTTAGTTTTCTGATACTAATTTTTTCAAGTTTACAAAGCATTGCTGCAGTAACTGAATGTGATTCCATCAACATGGAATTAACTTCAAAGTTCAGGTTTCTTGGAAGTTGGGATGCCAATGGCGTTCCAGATTATCTTCAACCAGACGATGATGAAGTTTCTCAAGCCCTTATCAACTTTGTAAAATCAACTTTACCTGAGTCAGTAAACCTTCCAGAGTCAAATGATGAATACTTTGGCGATGATATTCAATTTAATACTGAGCTCAATGAGGCGAGTGAAGTGTATTTAACCATGGTAGATGAAGGCGCTGGGTGGACAAATTCACTTGGGTTTTATACATATGATATTAATAATCCTCCTGCTACTGTTTATGATATTGATAGTCTGGTGATTATTTTCCCGAACGTTTCACAGCCGGAAGTCGTACTGCCTGGCAATAAAGTTTTGCTTGGTAATTTTCCTGCCCACACCGGAATTGGATATTTTCTTATTGCTCCAGGTTGGGTTGGTGATACAATTTGTATTCAATCTCATATTGTTTTTTCTGATCCAAATCTGAATACTTTTACTACACAAAAATACAGGCAACAAACCATTTTGTTAAATTATGAGCAAGAGGAAAAGTTTTTGTTAAGTTTTGAAGACATCAAACGACCAGCTGGTGATAATGACTTTAATGACGCAGTTTTCTATATAACCGCCGATCCTAATGCAATTGATACGACTGATATTCCTAAAATTCCAACCGCTCATTTAAGCGGAGATACAACGATGTGTGACGAAAACGCAGCAGCTAAACTTAAAGTAGAATTATCAGGTCAGGCGCCATGGACCATTGTATATAGCAATGGTATTGAACAAAATGAAATTGCTGGTATTCAGCAAGCGGTATATGTATTTGAGACAACACTAAAAGATAGCATTACGCTTATTTCTGTAAAGGATAAATATAAATTTGGCATTGTCGATGGTCATGCGGTAGTGGACGTGACAATGCCGACAGCCACAATCGAAGATTATGCCATAAATTGTGGTGAAAAAGAGGCTGTGATTCCTGTTTCACTAGCTGGGAATGGGCCATGGGAGATTTCCTATTCCATAAATGGCGAAATATTAACAGAAGTATCAAGCGAGAATAGCTTAAATATTACTATTAATCAGCAAGGAAAATTTGAATTACTTGAAGTTAATGATGCTTATTGTACAAATCAGGCAACTGGAATTTTAGAAATTAAATTTTTAGAAAAACCTTTCGCTTTAATTGTTGGAGATGCTATAATATGCAATGAAGAGGAGGCAACGATTCTTGTTAACTTGACTGGGACGCCTCCTTATTCATTTGTTTATACAGATGGAGAAACTGAAACTGCAATTACTACATCTGAAAATAGCTATTCATTTACCACCAATGCAGCTGCTACGTATTCCTTGATTTCTGTTGATGATGCGAATTGTAGCGGTGAAGTCTCAGGTACTGCAAAAATAACAGATGGCTCAGAAGGAATACAGGTTGAGATTGATGCAAATGAAAACAGTTGTTTTGGAGAAGAAATAGAACTAACCTTATTAGGGGAAACCGACAACCTTTCTGTTATATGGAGCACGGAAGGTAAAGGATCACTAAGCTCAACTGATCAAATTACCACTATTTATACCCCTAAAGAAAATGAGACCGGAATAATTGTTTTTTACGCAGAAGTTAATAATACCTGCATCGTAAAAACGATTAGCCAAGAAGTGAATATTGTAGATAAAATTGATGCATCGTTCGAATATTCTCCTTCAGATAACCTGTTGACAAATTCACTAATTACTTTTATTCCTTCTAATAATGGGTATGATGAATATAACTGGGAATTTGGTGATGGTAATTCAAGTACAGCCGCAATGGCTTCAACTGAATATGATAAAGGGGGTAAATATAAAGTTAAATTAGAAGTAATCCATTCTGGATGTGAAGGAGAAGGAAGTGCTGATTTAGAAGTTCTATCAAAAGACGAGCTTTATGTACCGAATGCCTTTAATCCGAGCGCTGTAAATCCGGAAAATCAGGTGGTAAAAGTATATGGAAATAATGTCTCTGAAAATGGATTTGCTTTTAAAATCGTGAATAGATGGGGAAAAGTGATGTATAAAACCAATAGTTTTGCAGAGGCTAATACTATTGGATGGAATGGTATCAACAACAATAATGATGTTGAACAAGAACTAAATGTATTCACATATTTGTTAAGAGGCCAATTTATTGAAGGTGAAGAATTTCAAAAAGTAGGAACAATCACGCAAGTGAAGTAATAATTAAGATGCTAAAAAATAGATTTTCTTTATTCGTAATCTTATTACTCTTCAGTTCCTTCAAAGGTTTTGCTCAGGATCCTGTTTTTTCACAGTTTTACAATTCAGCTATTTATTTAAATCCAGCATTGATTGGTGAAGAAGAAAATATGTATCTAAATTTCGCACACCGATCACAATGGGGTAGTCTGGAATTTCCGTATACGACAAGCCAGGTTTCTCTAATTATACCTTATTTCAATGATAAACATGTAGTCCCGGAAGGACACGTCGGAGGTGTAGGTGTATCTTTTTATGGAGATGAGGCAGGACAGGGTTCTAGTTTAAAGACATATGGAGGCAATGCTTCCTTCGCCTATAACTTGCATTTATCCAATAAAACTGTTAACAGAATTACATTTGGAATGCAGCTTGGATTTATAAATAAAAAAATAGATCGTAGCCAACTGGAGTGGGGAGAACAATACAATCCATTTATAGGATTTGATAATTCTATTGTTCCTGCGGAATTGGATCAATTGCAGAATCGCACCTTTTTTGATATAACTGCTGGAGTATTTTGGAGGTACTTTGCCAATTCTGATACTAAAAAAATTCAAAGTGTTTACGCCGGATTTAGTGCTGGGCATTTAAATCATCCGGATGAATCCATTCTAGAAGGCAATATGAACCGGCTTCCAGTTTTATATAAAGTCCATGGAGGTATGGTTTTTGAACTTAGCCAAAAAACATCAATTTCAGCTAATTTCCTTTCGCTACTACAGGATCAAGTCAATCAAACTAATATTGGCTCATTCCTTTCCTATCAGCTACCTTTTGATACTCGGGGACAAATGAGTAATTTAGTTACTCGAATTGGAGCTTGGTACAGGGTAGAGGATTCTTTTATAGCTAGTATTGAATTTCTGACAAATAATCTTCAATTTGGATTTAGTTATGACTGGAACGTGACTTCACTAAGATATAATAACCGTGGCACTGGATCATATGAAATCTCTATGGGATATAGGTTTTTTAAGCCTGCAGCACCTAAAGTACGCTATTGATGTCAACAATTAACCACAGATGAAAAAAATTTTATTTGCTGTATTTATTTTTATATCCTTCAATTCATTCGCTCAAAATGTCAAATGGGCTGATAAAGTGTTGGATTTCTCTTCCGAATTTGGTAAAAGACAATATTCCGTTAACCAGGTAATCGGTAAACCAAATGTACTTCCAAATTTAGGGGCAAGCCCAAATGCCTGGTCGCCAAAAAAGAAAGACAGGACTGAATTTGTTAAAGTTGGTTTTACCAAACCGATGCAGATTCAACAAATTGCCATTGCTGAAACACATAATCCTGGGGGAATTTATCAAATCTTTGCCTATGATACTGATGGAAAAGAATACATGCTTAATACTTTTGAGCCTACGTATATCCCAATCGAAGGAAGACTTTTTAGATTCTTTTTTGATAAAACACCTTACGAAGTAGCTGCATTAAAAATTACAATAAAAAGTGAACTCCTT
>JAHEMV010000455.1 GCA_024643455.1 Cytophagales bacterium | reverse complement strand
AAATATCCCTTGGTTTCTAAAATCCGTCCAACTGGTGTCAATTGTTTTGCAAAGTCAGATTCGGAGTTATTCAAATCATCCTTTTGACCAAGGGCAATGTTTTTCGGAAAGTAGAACATTGCACCAGCCAACGACAACTTTTTTATAAAATTTCTTCGATGGATATCTTCCAAAATTCACATTTTCATTAATTGGAATCTAATCTGAATACGCGGAATGAATGTGGTTTTAACGAAAATTCAAATTCATTACGTTCTTTTAGTTTAGGTTGGCTCCATCCTCCCTGGGCTCTACGATTTTTACCTGTGATGGTCTCTTCATTTGAAAGATCAACAAGGTTTTTAAATTGGATATCCGCTATAACTTTAGCCTGAACAGGTTCATCCAAAAATGATTCGACAATTAGGGTATGATTGTCATAGAGAAATAGACTTATATTTCCTGGCCCATCCAGAAAGACTTCATATTTTTCTGAAACAACAGACCGAATTTTTGATAATGTTGGAGCAGGAAGCTCGTACAGATCAGCATAGTTATCCGGAATCGTCAACACGAATAAACTTCCATTGGCATATTCTGCCTCATGAAGCATTGGCCATCCATTTGGACCATCCACGGCTGAAACGATTTCCCAACTATCATTCGTAAGATATTTGATTTGCGGGATCAATATTTTTTTATCTGAAGAAACTTTTTGCCACCCATTCAAGAAATCACTTACAAACGCTTTTTGATCCGTGTATCGAATTTCTGCGATATCTTCAATCCCCTTTCCCTCAAGCGCTTTCAACAAACCTGAAGTAATCGTAACCGATTTGCCATTCATGAGTTGACCTTTTATTTTATCAACTATATTTTTATCGAATGCAGCGCTTTCTGTAAGGATAATCATATCCTCTTCGGTTGGAAATTCTGATACGGTTAGGATTGGAAATCCTGCCATACCAAGGAAATTTGGAAGGAAGTCTTCTCCGACAGCATGGAAAGGCCGGTAACATTTTAATCCTACTGGAGATCCAAGTTCTCCTATGGTTTTATCGACTAATTCAAACGTATATCCCGCTGTTCTGGCAATGGTTGTTGGCGCTAAACCCTGGATTGGTTTCATCATTTCGTCCAGATCAAAAGATGTTTGTTGTCCTTGCCACGGTGCCTTTTCAAATTGGTTCAGCGGTCTTTGCAGTTGCCTGAAATCAAACAAGGTGATTTCAGGTGCCTTGGCAAATAGGGTCAACCAAAGCTGCTCGGAATAGCGATCCAGGTATCTGGCACCTCCGGTATCTACCCATCCACCATAGTTGCCACCGGGCTTGAGACTTTCAAAATATCTGAAAATTTCGAAACCAAGGTAGGGTTGCAGATGCTGAGCACTTGTAACGGCATCTCGGGTTTCTGTTCCGGTGTACAATCCGTCGAAAAGCGCTGGCTCTCGTTCCAGATCAAATCCCAAACCCTGGAAATGTCCATACCAGTTTGGATATTTGATGATCACTTTTACGTTCGGATTAACCTTTTTAGCGGGGCCAAGGATTAAATTCCGGGCTGATTCTTCCATAAGATCCAACCGATAGTTGGTCCAGCTTTTTTCTCCTTTAGCAGCGACGCACAATTCACATTTGCAATTGGTGAAAAAGAAGTCATCGAGAATGATCTCGTCAAAATGCTTTGCTGTGTGTTCTATAATTTCCTGTACTTTTTTTCTGTTTTCTGGATTTGTATAGCAAAAAGTCTGGAACCTGTTTGGTTCATCAATAGTATAAGTGATGCCCCCTGAAGTCGCAATTCCTTTATCCGAAAAGTATTTCTTAACTTTTTCAATTGTTTTATCATTAACAATCAACAGATCGCGATGTGTTTCCAGGTATATTTTGTCCACATGAACCTGACGTTCTATTTCAGCCCAAATGGAATCGAGCCATTGAAGATTGTCCATTTTTTCCACTTCGTATGCCCTTGAATAAACAGCGACATTGAAGTTCTTATATTTTGATTGGGCGTACATTGGATTAATTAATAAAATTAAACTGGCAATGAGAAAGAGTTTTAAATAGTTGATCATGATGTTGGATAGTTTATAAAATATAAAAGTCAGCTGGACGGCACAAATTATACGAAAATGACTGTATGATTAAAAAGTGCATTTTTTTCAAATTAGCTTTCTGGATGAACTCAATAATAATGTACAAATATGAATTTTATCTAATTTCATTTTCTAAAAATTTTAATTACTAAATTAAAAAATAGGGACTAACCCTTCCCATTTTATGTCCCATTGACCATTTTTTGGAAAACCAGGATTAGTTAGGGTTGAGTCTTCACTGCCAGCGGCCATCATGGCTACAGCCGCAAGTAGTCCTCCATTACCGGGTAAATAAATCGTTAATCTGTTTGTTTGAAAATTATGACCATTGACCAGGTAAGTATTTTTTTGTGTATCCGTCAGTAAAGCTTTAATTGCCTCTTCTGGTTTCCCAAGGCGCGTGGCGGACATAGCCAGCAAGGGATAATCCCAACCCCAGGTGCTTTGCCAGTTCCATTCGTTCATCACATTATCAAAGGTGTGCCCCATTTTTTTTATATCAATTTGATCATTTGGTAAAAATCCATATGCACCCACTACGATCGGGTGATCTCTTCGTTTATCGAAATTGGTAAATGCATCAGTCGCTTCAGCCGTTGGTAGATAGTCAGATGCATCAGAAGGGATAGGAGCGAGGTTATCTAATACTTGCTGCCATTTTTTATTTTTTTCCAGTCCAAGAAGCTCTCTCCAGTTTTGTGCAGTCTGTAACCCCCAGTGCCAGTAACTCAATTCAAATGCAGGATCGCTGGTTTCTGTAGCTTTAAAATGCTCCTGAGCAGGGATTAGGGGAGGGCAAAGGTGATATTTCCCATCCTGCTGGTTGAGCTGGGCAAAAGAGGCCATAAAATCTGCTGTCTCAAAAACCAGGTCCTTAAATTTATTGAGCGTTTCTTTTGATGGATTTGAGCGATATATCAGCTCAGAAAAATAAATAATATGTGGTTGCTGCCATACTAAAAATTCACCAACATTGGATGGGCTACTTTTTCCATCCGGCGAAGTCATTTTTTGCCAGCGTACCCCTTCATAACCTTGCCGGTGTGCAATCATCCTTGCATTTTCAAGATTATCGAAATACCAGTCCAGTGAATTTTCCAACAACTCAGGTCTTCCCCAAAGTGCAAAGTGAACAGCGTGCCACCAATGCATCTCCATATGAAATTTTCCAAACCAGCTGTTATAGGTCAAACCTGTTTCTTGTGGAGGCATAGAACCCGAACACTGAATTTTAGTAAGGTATTGTGAAAGGATAACGCGACGTTCCAGTTCGATTGCCTGTGGATCTGTACAAGCAGAAAAATCGATGGCACCTCCTGACATCCAAAATTGTTTCCATTGATCAGTGCTATTTGTTATGGTTTCTTCAAAGGAAGATATGGGCATTTTAGCACTAGGCTCGGTAAATAGAAAACTACATTCCAGAGATTGTTGCGTGGAGTCTGGACTTATTTCGAAGTAATTTCTTTGTTCTGACTTCAAGTCTGCGTTCCCTTGCCATCCTACCTGAACATAGTACCTGGTGGTGTCGAGCGTTCTCCTGATCAAAGCAGAATTGCCAGTTTTATCCACCACTTCAGAAAGGTGTCGGTCGTTATTTTCCCAATTATAACCCGGGCAAAAAGAACAATCATCTGCAAATGGAAATTTAATACTGACCTTTAACTGATTTGTTTGAATGAGAGGCGAAGTGATTTTGAAAGAAACCAAATCCTTATCCTGATGCGCAACTGTTTCGACAAGTACTGCAATACCTTCTACATTAAATTTACTTTCGATTTTCCCTGACCATAAATTCAATGTTTGATCCGGATTAGCAATATCGCTTAACTCTATTTTGTCCCCATTTGATTTGATGATTTCCAGTCCAATCATACCCAGATGCAATCGCTGTGGATTTGCTCGAAGCCAGTTCGCCGCTCGTTCAGCTCTTCCTGATTTTGGTTGAATGGCATAAGAAACACTATCTGATTTACAACTTTTATAATTAACCAGTACATCCTCCAATGTGTAATTGCTATCATTTGGGAAGGAATGCCAGCCCCATTGCGACTGGGTGCCCAACGGAACGCCATGTTCATAAGCTTCCGGAAAAGTCTGCATACCAGTGATATCAGTAGTAAAGGCAAATTCTCCATTGCCAACGCTCAATGATCCGAGGGTATCTGGTCGATTCAAATGGACGTTGTGCTTGTTGACGAGCTGATATCGATCGATTTTTTGTTCCTCCGGAATATTTGTACAGCTTACAATCAGACATAGTGAAACAAAAACTGGCAATAAATAGGATAAACTGAAAAAAGATTTCATATGGATTTTTGCTGCTTTTTTAATTAAAAATAGCCAATTAGACTATGAAGTTTAAAATTGAAAGTACACCAAAAAACGGATTATTGGTAAATAGTCAATCCATAATTATATTGAGAAACCAGCAAAAATCCATAAAAGCTATAAAACGTGGTGCACTAATTCCACTCTTA
>JAHEMV010000454.1 GCA_024643455.1 Cytophagales bacterium | reverse complement strand
TCCACTCATCACTCAACCAATTTACAGGTTTACCATTTATTATTTCAGCTTGTTCAGGCATCGCAATAGGATTGATTTCGATACCTCCAATGCCTGCTTTTTTCATTAGACGAAGCTCTCGCAAGATTTCTTTTTTTGAAAGTTGGTTTCCATTCCACCACCATCTAAAAAAAGGCTTTGCTTCTGAGACAGGATTTAAAAATCGTGCGTAAAGTTCGCTTTGGTAGGATGAAGAGCACTGAGACAGCAAGGGTGTCAACGTTATGGCACCAGTACCAAGGCACAGGTTTTTAATAAATTTTCTGCGATTTAGGTTATAGTCTTCTGGTAACTGATACTTCACGTTTGTCATAAAAAAGCATTGTATGACCAATAAAAATGTATTGCAATATGTGATTTTTCTATAATTTTATCATCCTGTAAACCCAAGTCTATGCACTCTAGAAAAACTTTTACAAAGAATATTGCAGTTCGAAATGAATTTTCATACATTTGCAATCCTTTTAGGAAAAGTGAAATAAAAGAAAAATGAAAAAGGACATTCATCCAAAGTATTCAGAGGTCATATTTTACGATACACAGAGTGAGTATAAATTCATGACCAAGTCAACAATGACTTCAGGCGAGACAATTAAGTGGGAAGACGGAAAAGAGTACCCATTGATAAAAATAGAAGTGAGTTCTGCTTCTCACCCATTCTACACTGGTAAGAAAATCTTTGTGGATACGGCTGGTAGAGTTGAGAAATTCAACAAAAGATACAAGAAGAATTAAGCATTATTTCTTATTGAAAGGAGTCTCCATTATTGTATAAATGATGGAGACTTTTTTATTTTTATAAAATGAATTGTATACTTTTTGACGAACCAACAACTAAAATTAATCTCCTGCCTTTTACCTTTACCAGGCCGGTTGCAGAAATACGGGTCGGCATATTAACGATAAAGGAAAAGTGGGGAAGAAGTTTGCAAGCAGACTATTCATACCTAACAGACTCCTATCTTTCAAAAAAATTCCCCTCACAAAAATCGAAAAACAACCTTTATATCAATGGCAGTATTTTGCCAAATCCACTTTTTATTCAAGCGTTAAACTGTTTGAAGGAAAATCAAATCCTGAAGCAGGATCAAATCCCGTTGGCTTTTTATGGCAATCTGGAGTCGCTGGAAGAATTATACCCCTATATTGAACACTTCGAAAAAGTGTCATTCCCTGACGAATTGAAGGCAATTCATCAAGTTTATGATATTTTTATACAAAATGGTTCGGTATTAAGAAGTGATTTTGAATTGCTAACCAAAGGCAGAAAAAGTAATCCAATTGACGATCCACATACGGCAGTCTATAATAAAAAGGATGTTTTTCTTGAAGAGAACGTAAACATTAAGTGCTCCATTCTCAATGCAGAGAATGGCCCGATATATATAGGGGAAAATACGGAGATTGGTGAAGGATCAATTATTAAAGGCAATAATTCAATCGGGGCTAACACAATTCTCAATTTTGGAACACGCATCAAAGGCGATTCAACTATAGGCCCATATTGCAAAGTTGGAGGAGAAATATCCAACTCTGTAATTTTTGGTTATAGCAGCAAAGCACACGATGGATTTTTGGGTAATTCTGTGATTGGTGAGTGGTGCAATCTAGGGGCAGACACAAATACCTCAAACCTTAAAAATAACTATAAAAACGTGAAAATATGGCATTATGGAGCGGAACGTTTTGTGGATACCGGAAAACAATTCTGTGGATTGATGATGGGAGATCATTCCAAATGCGGAATCAATACCATGTTCAATACTGGTACCGTAGTGGGCATAAGCTCCAATATTTTTGGGGGTGGATTTCCTCCTTCTTTTATACCTTCTTTTTCATGGGGTGGTTCTCAGGGACTTACCACCTATCAATTTCAAAAAGCACTGGAAGTAATGCCGAAGGTATTTGAACGCAGGAAAAAAATACTCACTGAAGAGGATGTGGAACTACTAAAGCATATCTTTGACGTGACAGAAAAATATAGATCAGTATAACATTTCCATGAGATTTTCAGATATCCCGGGCCTCCAAAACATCAAGGAAAAACTTTACCGAACGGTTGAAAGCGGGAAAGTAGCACATGCACAGATGTTTGCCGGCCCAGAGGGAAGTGCTAATCTTGTCATGGCAATTGCTTACGCCACATTGCTCAATTGCACTGAACGTACAGGAAATGACGCGTGTGGTGCTTGTCCGTCTTGTAGAAAAATAGAAAAGTTAATACATCCTGATGTACATTATGTCTTCCCTGTAAGTAACACTAAAAACAAGACAGGTAAAGAGGTGGTTAGTGATGGTTTTATTGGAGAATGGAGACAATTTGTAGTTCAGAATCCGTATGGTGGCCCGATGGAATGGTCTACAGAATTTGGCGGAGAAGATAAGCAACTCAATATATCTCGAGAAGAGAGTCGAAATATATTAAGAAAGCTTTCTTTAAAATCTTTTGAGGGAGAATTCAAGGTTATGATCATCTGGCTGGCCGAATTTATGCATCCTTCTGCAGCCAATGCCATGTTGAAATTATTGGAAGAACCACCAGATAAAACCATCTTTTTATTGGTGACCTATGATCAGGAACAGATCATCAGCACCATATTATCAAGGGTACAGCTATTGAAAATACGCCAATTCACCAAGGATGAAATCACGGAATACCTGATCCGGAAATATGATCTTGATGCAGCCAAAGCCTCCCAGGTGGCTAGTATTTCGTCTGGTGATCTGAACCATGCGATCAAACTGATCAATGAGGTGGAGGATGATACACATACGATGTTTCAGGAATGGATGAGGATTTGTTTTAAGAACAATCAACCTCAAATGGTAGAAATGGCTGATAATTTTTTTGCGGCCAATAAAATCAATCAAAAGGGTCTTTTTCAATATGGGCTTTCTATTTTAAGAGATGCCCTATTCTTTCAAAATAATGGCCAGAAATCCATAAATGGTTACGACAATGCTTTTGTTGAAAATTTTTCTAAAACCCTAAATCTGGAAAAGTTGGAGCGCTTATATAGTTTAATAAACACGGCCATTTATCATTTGGAACGAAATGGAAATGCGAAGATTATTTTTTTAGATACTTCACTTCAAATCACTTCTGTCTTCAAAAATTAGAATTATTTGTATTTTTGGCAACAAAAAAACTGCTTGATGAATATTAAAATCGGTACCCGTAAAAGTATGCTTGCTATGTGGCAGGCAAATTATGTTAAGGATGAACTTTCGAAACATGGAATTCATGTAGAATTGAACCCTATAGAAACCAAAGGGGACAAGGTGTTGGATGTTTCCATTTCGAAAATTGGTAGTAAAGGCGTTTTTACCGAAGAGCTGGAGGCTATGCTCGAAAATGGCGAGATAGACATGGCTATACACAGTGCTAAAGACCTGCCAAGTGAATTGCCTAATCAGTTTGAAATACTGGCTTTTTCATCCAGGGAAAAAGAAAATGATGTATTGATCAGCCTGAATAAATCTTTAAAATTGAATAGTGACAATGACCAGTTTGTAATCGGGACTTCATCAACACGAAGAATCGCTACGCTGGCACATTACTACCCAAATATAAAGACTGTTGAAATTAGGGGGAACCTGCAGACAAGAATCAAAAAAATGGAAACTGGCCATTGCGATGCATTATTGCTCGCTTATGCCGGTGTAGCACGCATGGAATACCACGATTTGATCAATCAGGAATTGGCACTTGATATTTTTACTCCTGCAGTCGGCCAGGGAAGTCTTGCCGTGGAAATAGCAACTACACTTTCAGAAGAGAAAAAATCAAAAATCAGGTCAATACTCAATGATCCGATGACTGAAATTAAACTTAAGGCCGAAAGAGCATACTTAAGAAAATTGAAGGGAGGATGTAGCATACCCGCATTTGCCAATGCTCAAATTAGTGATAATACGTTGAGTTTGCATGCCGGGATATTTAGTCTGAATGGGAAAGAATTTGTCAAAAAAACCATGGAGGGAAATCTGGATACCGCGGAAGCGTTAGGGAAAAAAATGGGAGAAGATATCCTTAAAAACGGCGGAGCAGAAATACTGGCTCAAATTAATAAAGAATTGAACAGGAAAGTATAATTTTCGGTATCGAGCCCCAATAGTTAGTATTAAGAACACAGATTATAAAAAGATGAAAAATATATTATTTATGCTGATTGGTTTGATGATGACCTTTTCAGCTTGTGCAAAAAAAGATTACCTGGTAACCATAAAAACCAGTTATGGAGATATTAAGGTTATTTTATACGACCAGACTCCTAAGCATAAGGAAAATTTTTTAAAGCTGGCAAAAAATGGAGATTACGACAGTACCACCTTTCATCGGATAATTAAAGACTTTATGATCCAAGGTGGTGATGTAAATGCTAAACCAGGAAATGAAAATAAAATCGAATATACCGTTCCGGCAGAATTTGTCGATACGCTCTTTCACAGGAAAGGAGCATTGGCAGCAGCGCGACAAGGTGATCAGGTTAATCCAACAAAAGCCAGCAGTGGAGATCAGTGG
>JAHEMV010000453.1 GCA_024643455.1 Cytophagales bacterium | reverse complement strand
TTCCAAATCCGGATAATATTTATGATCGGATACCAATCTGCGGTAGGCACCTCCATCCGTTGCGATGATTCCATTTTGCCCCCACTCTTCTACTGTTATATCTTTGAGCATTGGATGTATCGTGCAGGGTATTCCATTATATTTATTATAGGCAGCCATAAATGCCCTCGATCCTCCTTCTGTGATCCCTTTATAAAACCCAAAGGCATAATACTCCCTAAATAGTTGTTCATCGAAATCTGAGGAATTGATAAAACGATTATTTTCATTGCTATTTGCCAAAAAGTGCTTCATGAGCGAAGCGGTTTTCCAATATTTAGGATGGTCACCTTGTAGCCCTTTTACAAAAGCAACAGTAAGTTTGGAGGTTAAAAAAGCATCTTCACCATAACATTCTTCCGTCCTGCCCCAACGAATATCACGACCCAGATCCGCATTGGGAGCCAGCACGATTAGGCCTCCACTCCCATATTTAGGGCTTTGAGTCAGGTACCTGCATTCCTCGGCTTCATGTGAAGCGATCTGCTGTACTAACTCCGGATCCCACATTTGGGCAAGACCGATCGCTTGTGGAAATGTAGTTGTCGGCGCTGCTCCAGCTCCCTTGACTGCCCAGTTTGCAGGTCCGCTTAAAGCCACACCATGCAATCCTTCGATAATCCTATGCCTCTTAATCCCCAATCTTGGAAATGAAGGCCAGGTAGACATACAATCAATTTTTTCATCAAGTGTCAGCAAGGAAATCAGGTTATCCAAGCGCTCTTCATCATTTAAACTAGGATTTTGAAAAGGAAACGTTTGTGAAAAAAGGTTGGAATAGATGAGGAAAAAAACAGTGATAAAAATATATTTTTTCATTTTATCGTGGGTTGAAATTGTCTGACTATATACAATAATCTGAATTCAAGGATTAAGTATTCTGAATCCCTATTATTTTTTGATCCTTAAAGGATTCAATAGCATGTTGCACAAATAATAATCTAATGAACTTCAGTCTCTAAAAGACGATTCATTTTTTTTATCACGTCGTCAAGTTCCTGTGATGAATCGAATAACTTGCTCATGTGAAGTATTTTGTATTCCTCATCTTTTTCCATCTTCAGCAATCCTAACAAACCCAGTATCCTGGCTAATGGAGCACGAACCTGATGGGAATTCATATTTGCATAATTTTTTAATTGCCTTAGTTGTTGCTGAACCTTTTTTGAACGTTCCTTAACGAGTTCATCCAGATTTTCATTGAGCATTTTTATTTCTTCATTATTTGAAGTCAATAATTCATTTATTCTCCTTAATTCACTGTTTGCTTTTTCAAGCTCAGCGGTTCTTCTTTCAACGATGCTCTCAAGATTATTTTTATGGATTTCCAGATCCTTCCGGACTTCAAATTGAATGGCAAATAATCCAATGACAAGAGTGGAGGTTACGATTTCAAATCGTGTAGCTTTTATTAAAGAAACATAATTATCTATAATACCAATTTCATTATTCAAACCCTGAAGACGATCGGCAAAAATCATTGCAGGGAAAAGCAGGATATAATAATATACTACCATAAATACCGCCCAACTCAATGCTATTTTATATATACCAAAGCTTGACTTTTCCAATCTCTTATAAAAATACCAGGCCACCAATAATGCCACCAAATGCATAAATAATGTTGAGAAATAAAATCCATTTTCTGGCGTAGAGAGTGCGGAAATCGTACAAATACCAATGATGTAAAGTGGATTGGAGATGTAGAAAAGGCTAATAATCAAGGGGATTTCTCTCAAGTCACTAAATCCGCCATCAAAGCCTGGGATTTGAAATTGAACTAATCCCAATAAAAATGATAAGACCCCAAAAAGTATCATTTGGCCCAAATCGTAAATGATTGGCTTTGATAAAAAACTCCTGCTATTAACTGAACTCATTTTTACAATGAACTACCAACAAAAAAATAATAACAATGCAAATATCAATATAATAAATGTCTAATAAGAATTCCACGACATTTATCAGGTTTTATAAGCATTTTTTAAACAGAATTTAATGATAATACAGGCTGTATATCAGAAGAAATAACTGTTTTACTATTATTTAAAATACATTCAACATCCTTTATGTGCCGTTCTTCTTATGATCTCATTTTGCAAATCAGTTCCCAGATCATTGAAGTAATCGCTATACCCAGCAACTCGCACAATCAAATCCTGGTATTTCTCAGGGTGCTTTTGAGCATCTTTCAAAGTATTTGCTGAAACTACATTAAACTGAATATGATGACCATCCAGTCTAAAATAACTTCGTATCAATTTTACGACCTTGCTTATCGCGTCATCATTTTTAAAAAAATCTGGTGAAAATTTCTGATTCAATAGTGTACCTCCGGTTTTCAGGTGATCAAATTTTGTTGCGCTGAGCATCACTGCTGTGGGGCCTTTTTTGTCCATCCCCTGAAATGGCGATATCCCCTCAGACAATGGCTCTCCATTAAGGCGACCATCGGGAGTAGCGCAAGTCACCTTACCAAAATACACATGGCAAGTTGTTGGTAGCATATTAATCCGGTACGTTGCTCCTCGAGGAGTAGGCCTGCCATTTACGGTATCATAAAATGCCTCAAATACCCATGAAGCTTGCTCATCTGCATAATCATCGTCATTACCATATTTCGGAGTATCATACACCAACTTCGCCCTCATCTGGTCAAATTCTTCAAAATTGGCATCTATGGCATGTTTTAATTCTGCCCAGGAAAATGTCTTTTTATCAAAAATATGATATCGGATGGATGTAAGCATATCGGTAATACTGCCCAGTCCCACTCCCTGAATGTAATTGGTATTGTACCTTGCTCCACCTGAATTGTAATCCTTACCATTTTTAATGCAATCGTCAATTAAAATTGAAAGAAATGGCACGGGCATGTATGTGGAAAAAATCCGCTCGATTACATTGCTCCCTTTTATTTTGATTTCGATAAAATGATTTAGCTGAAGTTTAAATGCGTTCAGCATTTCGTCAAAAGCCCTAAAATCCAGCGGATCACCGGTTTGCAAACCGATCAATTTTCCAGTCTTTGGGTCGATACCGTTATTCAATGTTATTTCAAGGACTTTCACCAGGTTGAAATAACCGGTCAATATATAAGCCTCCGTGCCAAATGCACCACTTTCCACACATCCACTTGCTCCACCATTTCGGGCATCTTCGATTGCTTTTCCCTGCCTCAATAACTCCTGTACAATCGCATCTGTATTGAAAATCGAAGGCTGACCAAAACCGGTTTTAGTGATTTTCACCGTTCGTTCGACAAAGCGATCTGGATTTTTCTTGCTAATCTGCACCATTGAACTGGGTTGTAAAAGACGCATTTCTTCGATCACATCGAGCAACACATAAGTCATTTCGTTTACAGCATCATTACCATCTTCAGTTAATCCTCCAAGGTTTATCAGGCAAAAATCGGTGTAGGTATTGCTCTCTTCTGCAGTTACTCCGACTTTAGGTGGCGATGGATGATTGTTGAATTTTACCCAAAATGACTGCAAAATTTCCTTCGCCCATTCTTCTGTTAGGGTGTTGTTTGCAAGCTCTTTTTTATAAAATGGCAATAAGTGCTGGTCTAGTCTACCTGGATTGAAGGAGTCCCATGGATTCATTTCAGTGATCACTCCCAGATGTATAAACCAATAGTACTGAATAGCTTCGTGAAAATTTTTCGGTTTATTGGCAGGCACATTTCTACAAACCTCAGCCATATATTGGAGTTCTTTTTTTCGCGTACTGTCTTTTTCTTTCATTGCCAGTAGATCCAACTCGACGGCGTGGCGTTCTGCAAAATGAATTATTGCCCTTGCCGTGATTTCCATGGCGTTAAGTTCCTCGCGTTTATCCAATGCTTCGGAATCATGGAAAAAGTCTAATTTTTCCATCGCCGAGTGGATATCAGCAATGATATCCAACATGCCCTTCTGATAGATTTTTTTACCCAGAACGGTATGCCCGGGTGCACGCTGTTCCTGAAATTCAGTAAAAATCCCTGCCTCATAGCAATCGAGCCAGGCCTGGTCCATAGTTTTAAATATCCGCTCGCGGTTCGTTCTCCCCTGCCAGAAAGGAATTATTATATCTTCGTATGCCTTCCGAGTTTCAGGGTCCACTTTGAAACTTACCTTTTGCCTGGAGTTGAGAATATCCAAATCCTTGGTAGTATGAATACAAATCTCCGGGTAGGTAGGAGTGGCCTTTGGTGCAGGGCCCCGTTCTCCAACAATCAACTCACCATCATTTATGCAAATGGCTTTATTTCTCATAATGTATTCGAAAGAAAGCGCTCGCTGAACGGGTAGTGAATGACCCTGGCTTTCTGGCGATTTATAAAACGCTGTTAGGAGCAAGGCACGTTCTGCTGAGATGCAATTGGTAGCACTCAAACTTTGATTTCTCAATTTTTCTATTCGCTCGGTCATGATTATTTCAAATTATATCATTCTATTTTTAAGCTTTATACCAGTTTATCCACCTATACCTACCATAAATCCTGCATCCTGAAGTTGATTTTTAATATTTTCAA